>JBMOLJ010000032.1:0-14953 GCA_049324235.1 Bacillota bacterium | reverse complement strand
CTGCAGCTCGTAAAGGAAGGCCCTGCCTTTCGCCGCCGGTATATGGATACCCTGCTTTGTCAGATACGGCCCTCATATTTCCATGATTTGCAGGTGTATAACCGCGCCCTGATCCAGAGAAACCGCATGCTGCAAACCAGAAATACCGAAGCCATCGACGGTTTTGACGTGCAGCTGTGCGATGCGGGCACGCGCATCGCCGCCGCGCGCGCGCAGCTAATAGGGCTGCTCGAACCGCTGTGCGCCCGGGAACACGCCGGATTAAGCGGGGGAGAGGAGCTTAAAATGGAATACAGGACGGGAATGGATGAAATGCCCGTGGATGCGCAAGGCTATTTTTCCGTTTTGGAGAAAAGCCTGCCGTCGGATCTGCAGCGGGGGTTTACCACCAAAGGCGTGCATCGCGATGACTTGGCGCTCATGATCGATCAAAAAGACGCACGAAGGTTCGCTTCACAGGGCCAGCAGCGAAGCGCCGCTCTCGCGCTGCGCCTGGCGCAGTGCCTTGCAATGGAACACATCGCAAAAAAGCGGCCGGTGCTGTTGCTCGATGATGTGTTGAGCGAGCTGGATCCATACAGGGTAAAACAGCTTTTAAGCGTCCTGAAACACAGGCAGGCCCTGCTGACCTGCACCGCGCCCATAAAAGCAGAAAACATGGAACAGCCTTTTGCCTCCTTCAGGGTCCATAACGGGAGCGTAACGCGCGCTTAACCATTATTTCCGCTTCCGCCCTTTATAAATCGTTAAAAATGGAGTATAATTAAAGTACGTAACAGGCAGGGAATCTTTATATACAGGACCTTGTGGCCCGGTCTTGACACGTTTGCGAGGGAGGGCAGTATGGGGTCGCTTTTATGTATTGGCTTAAATAGTTTTTTTAAGAAAGGGAATTGATTTATGGTTTTACATATAGGCGGGGATACCATTGTTGCTACAGAGAACGTTGTGGCAATTATAGATGTCGAGACGGCGAATTCCTCTAAAGAGATGCGCCAGTATTTCGATAAAATAAAAAAGGAATTTGAGAGTAAAATCAACGAAAGCTGTAAGACCTATATCATTACCTCCAGTTTTGATAAACGCAGATGCAACCTGAAAAGCGGCATGCCGGATAAAGACTGCACCATTTACTGCTCCACCATCTCGTCCAGCACGCTCTTCAAGCGTTGCGGCTTTGTAGATAAAATAAACGGCTGATTTTTACCGCAACAGCTGCTTACGCATGCGCACATAATCACATAGGTGAAAATCAGTAGAAATGGAGATAAACCAAACATGACCGGAAATGACCGGGCGGAAAACCGCCGGGAAATATACGACGCTTCCCAGATACAGGTGCTCGAGGGCCTCGAAGCCGTGCGCAGGCGCCCGAGCATGTATATCGGTTCGACCGATGTACGCGGGCTGCACCATCTGGTTACCGAGATCGTCGACAACAGCATCGACGAGGCATTAGCCGGATTCTGCAACAGGATAGAAGTAACGATTAATGCGGACGAGTCCATCACCGTTGCGGATAATGGGCGCGGCATCCCTGTCGATATACACAAGCAGTCAGGGAAACCGGCGCTGGAAGTGGCGCTGACAGTATTGCACGCGGGCGGAAAGTTCGGCGGCGAGAGCTATAAGGTATCGGGCGGGCTGCACGGCGTGGGCCTGTCGGTAGTCAATGCGCTCTCAACCTGGCTGGAAGCGGAGGTTCGCCGCGGCGGGAAACGGTACTGGCAGCGTTATGAGGACGGGGAACCTGTGACGCAGCTTACCGTGAAGGGGACGTGCGGCAGCGAGTCGGGAACCACGATCACCTTCATGCCCAGCGCCGAGCTTTTTGAGGTCACCGTTTTCCAGTACGACGTGCTGAAAACCCGTTTGCGGGAACTTGCTTTTTTAAACAGGAACATCACCATAACGATAAAGGACCGGCGCACGGAACAACCCCTGGAAAACACCTTCTGTTATGAAGGCGGCATCGTTTCCTTCGTGAAATTCCTCAATAAAAACAAAAACGTGCTTTTTGACGAACCGATCTATATCCGCGCGAACAAGGGCGCCTCTTTCGTAGAGGTTGCTCTCCAGTACAACGATACCTATGTCGAGGGCATCCGCACCTACGCCAATAATATCGCGACGGCCGAGGGCGGCACGCACCTTTCGGGCTTCAAAAGCGCGCTCACGCGCGTGGTAAACGATTATGCGCGCAAAAACGGCATATTAAAAAGCGCGGACGCCAACCTGTCGGGCGAGGACATCCGCGAGGGCCTGTGCGCAATCGTGAGCGTGAAGCTGCTGGAGCCCCAGTTCGAAGGCCAGACAAAGACAAAGCTCGGGAACAGCGAAATGCGTACGCTGGTCGATTCGGCGGTTGGGGAGAGCCTGTCGGCCTTTTTGGAGGAAAACCCGGCGATTAGCCGTCTGATCCTGGATAAATGCCTGACGGCTTCTCGCGCCCGCGAAGCGGCGCGCAAGGCGCGCGAACTGACCCGGCGAAAGTCGGTGCTCGAATCGTCCTCGCTGCCCGGAAAGCTGGCCGACTGCTCGGAGAAGGACCCCGCACTCTGCGAGATATTTATCGTGGAGGGCGACAGCGCGGGCGGAAGCGCCAAGCAGGGGCGCGACCGCAGGTTCCAAGCGATACTTCCGCTTCGGGGCAAGATACTCAACGTGGAGAAAACGCGGCTGGACAAGGTGCTTGCAAACAACGAGATACAAGCCATGATCACGGCGTTCGGCACCGGCATCGACGAGGATTTCACGCTGGAGAAACTGCGCTATGACCGGATTATCTGCATGACCGACGCGGACGTGGACGGGAGCCATATCCGCATACTGCTTTTAACGTTTTTGTACAGGTATATGCGCCCGCTCATCGAGACCGGGCATGTGTACATCGCGCAGCCCCCGCTGTACAAGGTAACGAAGAACAAGTCCGAAGCCTACGCTTACAGCGACGAAGAACTCGAGCGCGTGCTTATTGATATAGGCCGTGACGGCTGTGTGATACAGCGGTTTAAGGGTCTCGGCGAAATGAACCCCGAGCAGCTCTGGGAAACGACCATGAACCCTGAAGCGCGCACGCTGCTTAAAGTGTCACTGGAGGATGCGATAGAGGCCGAGGAGATATTCACCATACTCATGGGCGACAAGGTAGAGCCCAGGCGCGATTATATCGTGGAAAACGCCAAAATGGTAACGGCGCTGGACGTATAAGCAGCGGCATAAACAGGCAGCACAATGGAAGACTACAGGAGTGATAATTTGGAATCGATCAGCAAAAGCATCATACCGATAGACATTGAACAGGAAATGAAAAAAAGCTTCATTTCCTATGCGATGGCGGTCATCATAAACCGTGCGCTGCCCGATGTACGCGACGGGCTTAAACCCGTCCACCGGCGCATTCTCTATTCGATGAGCGAGCTTGGGCTTTCGCCCGACAAACCGTTCAGGAAGTGCGCGCGCATTGTGGGCGACGTACTGGGAAAATACCACCCGCACGGCGACGCGTCGGTGTACGATGCGCTGGTCAGGCTTGCGCAGGACTTTTCCACGCGGTATATGCTGGTCAACGGACACGGCAACTTCGGCTCGGTGGACGGCGACTCGGCCGCTGCCATGCGCTACACGGAGGCCAAGTTTGCGCCCATCGCCATGGAACTGCTGCGGGACATCGAAAAAGAGACGGTCGATTTTGTCCCCAACTTCGACGAAACGCTCAAACAGCCCGCGGTACTGCCCTCGCGCTTCCCCAACCTGCTTGTCAACGGCAGCGGCGGCATCGCCGTCGGTATGGCGACCAACATACCGCCCCACAACCTCGGCGAGGTGATTGACGCCGTGGTAGCGCAGATCGATGACCCGGAAATCACCGTCGAAGGGCTTATGCGGCATATCCCGGGGCCGGATTTTCCGACCGCGGGCCTTATCATGGGGCAAGCGGGCATACGTGAGGCGTACAGGACCGGCCGCGGCAAGATCATCACGCGGGCGCGGGCCGAGATCGAAACGTACGGCGTAAACCGTTCGCGCATTGTGGTCAACGAATTGCCGTACCAGGTAAACAAGGCGCGCCTGGTGGAGAAGATCGCCGAACTGGTGAGCACGAAAAAACTCGAGGGCGTCAGCGACCTCAGGGACGAATCGGACCGAAACGGCATGCGCGTGGTAATCGAGCTGAAAAAGGACGTCAATGCGAACGTTACGCTCAATTACCTGTACAAACACACGCAGATGCAGGAAACCTTTGGCGTGATCATGATCGCACTGGTGGACGGGGAGCCAAAGGTATTAAACCTCAAGGAATTGATCGGCCACTATATCGGCCACCAGTTTGAAGTGATCGTACGGCGGACCACCTTCGACCTGGAGCGCGCACGCGCGCGCGCGCACATCCTTGAAGGCCTGGTCATCGCGCTGGACAACATTGACGAGGTCATTGACATCATCAAGAAAAGCCCGTCTACGCCCGAGGCGCGCGTGCGGCTGATCGAGCGGTTCGGATTCTCCGAAAAGCAGGCGCAGGCCATACTCGAGATGCGCCTGCAGCGCCTGACCGGTCTGGAGCGCGAAAAGATCAACGAGGAATACGCCCAGCTCAAGGAAACAATAGCGTACTTGGTCTCGGTACTCGAGAATGAGGACCTGGTGCGCGGCATCATCAAGGACGAGCTTCTGGAGATAAAGAAAAAATACGGCGACAAGCGCCGCACGGCCATTGAGCCTGCCGCCGACGATATCGACATCGAAGACATGATCACGCCTGAGGATATGGTAGTGACGCTCACGCACTTTGGCTATATCAAACGCCTGGGCGTGGATACCTACCGCAGCCAGCGCCGCGGGGGACGGGGCGTCACCGCGTTGCAGACGCGCGAGGAAGACTTCGTGGAAACGCTGTTTGTTACCTCCACGCACAGCCACCTGCTGTTCTTTACAAACCAGGGGCGCGTGCACCAGCTTCGGTGTTTCGAGCTTCCGCTGGCCGGCAGGCAGGCACGGGGGACGGCGATTGTGAACATGCTGCAGCTTGCCGGCGGGGAAAAGGTCACGGCCGTGTTCCCTGTAACGCCCGATGAAAACGGCAGCCGGTATATGGTAATGGCCACACGGCGCGGCCTGGTGAAGAAAACGCGGGTATCCGAGTTTGCGAACATACGCAAGGGCGGCTTGATTGCCATCGGCCTGCGCGAGGATGACGAGCTCATTCGCGTATTAGCGACCGGCGGGAACGACGAGATTCTGCTGGGCACGCGCAAAGGAAAATCCCTGCGCATGCACGAAAAGGATATCCGCCCGATGGGCAGAAGCGCCCAGGGCGTGCGCGGCATCATGCTGTCCAAGGGCGACGAGCTGGTCGACATGGCGCTTATTATCCCGGGCGGGCAGGTTCTGGCCATTACGCAAAAAGGCATGGGCAAGCGGACCGATGAAGGAGAGTACCGCGTGCAGAACCGCGGCGGCATGGGCATCAAGATCATGCATATCACCGAGCGCACGGGCGGGCTGGTCGGCGTGATGACGGTGAACGGGACCGAAGAGCTGATGCTCATCAGCATGGACGGCACGCTCATACGCATGAAGGTGGCCGATATCTCCCGGATCAGCCGCGATACGCAGGGCGTAAGGCTGATGCGTGTGGACGAGGACACCGAAGTGGTGTCGGTGGCCGTGATGCAGGGCGAGGACGAGGAAGAGCGGGAAGAAACGGAAGAGGAGAACGGGACCGAGTAGAACAAAGATGTATCAAAACGCGCGCCAGTGCTTTGCAACGGTCGCGCGTTTTTGCTATACGAGCTAAGCCTCCTGCCATGGCAGGAGGCTTAGCTCGTATGCCCGGACGAGGGCTTACAATACGCTGATGGATTTAACGGGAATGTAGCCGCTTACGCCGCTCACAGTGACCGTATAGTAGCTGCCGTAGACTCCCCGGATGCTCACGCAGGCGCCTGTGTCCAGCGTGAGTATCTTTTCGCTGGCGGTCGATCTGCTTGCATAAATATAGCAGGTTTCCTTTGCCTGGCCCGCTGCCGACAGGGCTTTGGACGAGAGTACCTTTACGCTGGCTGTACGGACGTATCCGGTCTTACCGTTTTTCAGCACCTTATAATGGCTGCCTTTTACGCTAAGGAGGGTAATGCGATTGCCCGTTTTGAGGGTGTATAAATTTTTTGCGGTGGAGTAGATGGTGGAAGTAACGTAGCAAAGCGCCTTTGCCTCGCCCTGCGTATTAACCGACGTGTTTACGCTTTTGGGCGTGGATCCGTTGAGCGTGCCCGATACGATGCTGACACAGCTCCTTGGGACGTAGCCGATGATTCCCGACACCCAAACCTTATAGAATGCTGGCAGCGCCGCGGTAATCGTCATCGTATTGCCCACGTTCAGGGTACGCAGCTTGTTGCTGGTAACATAATGATTGCTGTACACACAGGTCTGCGCGGTCGCCTTGCCTGTGGCCAAAACATAGGGGGATGCCGGTTGCGGCCCCACTGAGCCGGATACCACGGTGACGGCGCTTGCCGGAACACACCCCGCGATACCCCCGGACGATACGATATAGTAACTGCCCGATACACCCATGATGTCCATCATGGAGCCTGCGGACAGCTTCCGCAGTTTGGCGCCGGATGTGGAAGTGGATGAATAAATGTACGTGACCGTTTTCGCCTTTCCCACGCCCAGAACAGGCGTGCCCACCGAGCCGGAGGTTATATTGACATAGCTCTTATACACATATCCGAAGGTATCGCCGACGGAAACCTTATAGTAATTGCCCAGAACGCCGTAGATGTTTACCGAGGTTCCGGGAGCGAGGGAGCGCAATGCGGTTTTCGCTGCAACGGTGGAGGAATAGACGGCCGTGTTCTTCTGGGTTGCCTTACCTGTCGCGCAGGCGCCGTTCTTCGTATATCTTAGCAGCGGAAAAGTGGAGTTTTTTGGATAGACCTGCGCTGTCGATTCGCCAAGCTCATCCCCGTAATATGTGGAAAAGAGTTTGAGAGCGGAGCTGTACGCTTCCTTTACGGTGATGTATTTATTGTTGTTTCCGTCGGCAACGTAATGGCCCAGCCTTCCGAGGCCGTCGGTGAAGGACCGGGTAAAGCATCCCATGGCGTCTGCGCCCTCTGATTCTCCATAGGAGTAATCGTCCCCAGAGGAAGCGGTGAATACGATGTATTCGGGCTGTGAGAGCAGTGCGCGCATTTCCTGGTTGGCCTGTTTAAACGGCCCGATCAGCGCCTGTGCGAACGCGGCCTGTTCGGCCATGGTCGGAGCTTCATGAGCATCCGGCGGTGCAGTTTGGATTGGGGCGGGCGCGGCCGATGGAGCAATAGTTGCCGTGGCGGCTGGCGCAGGTTCAACAGTTGACGAAGGAACGGTGGTTGCGTTTGCATCAACCGTTGCGCAAGGAGCGGCCATTGCCGCCGGCGTGGCGGTGGCGGTTGGAGCAGGGGTGGATGTGGCCGCTGATTTGCTTATTGTAACGCTCTGCTTGGATGTGCTGTAGGAGCGGCCGATCATGCCGCCCGAAAAGCAGCTATCCAGTATGACCACTTTGATACCGGGTATTTTATGCAGGGCCGCCTCCAGCGCATCGACGGACATCAATTCATCGACGGCGCCGTCGCTCAGGACAATGGCAGTACGCCCGTTTTCATCATAATCCGTACCGTGGCCGCTGAAGTAGAAAACCGAGACATCGTTGGAGTCGGCGCCGTAGAATATGCTGCCCGAGGAGGAAGGATTCAGGCAGCTTATCAGCTTGCTTTTGCGGATGTCGGTGGCGATGGACATTTTTCCCTTCACCCTGCTCACGCCATCGTAGTACGCATTGCTGAACACATAGCAGCATTCGTTTGCGTCGTTGTTCGTGCTGGGGGCGAGGTCAAAATCTTCCCCTTCGTAGTTGCCGCAGCCCACGAACAGCCCGCGGAAGACCACAGGGTTGGCCGCATACGCCACCTGCGCAGGCAGCAGCGCCCCAATCGTGATAAAGGAAAGTATCGTGAAAAAGAACAGCAGGGCTGAAAGAAACAGCGCGGTATTTCGCTTGCGTAGTCCGGCCATCGGCATGGACCTCCTTTTTATCGACACGGGTCTTCCGCAAAATCACAATATTAAATAAAACGGTTAATAATCCGTTGCCGAGGGCGAAGACGGCAATCCCCGCTTCTGCCCGACTATAAATCGATGCCCAGCACCTGCTTGACCACGATGCCGATGCCGAACGACAGCGCCGCAACGCCCAGGCTGATAGCCGTCATCTCCCCGAACCGCTTCTTAAAGGGCAGGTCTTTGGCTACGGCAATATAATAGTTGAACGAAGCGATGATGAGCACGACCATGCCCAGCATGATCAGAAGCGCGGGAAGGTAGGATTTCTCGGGCAAAACCAGATAGGGGACGATCAGAAGCGCGACGGTGATCAGATAGGCGATGCCGGTGTAAAAGGCGGATTTCATTGCGTTCGGCCTGCACTCCGACCGGGCAGAGAGGAACTCGGACGAGGCCATGGACAGCGTTGCGGAAATGCCGGTGATCAGCCCGGCAAGCGATATCAAACTGTTGCGTTGCATTGCAAAAGCAAAACCGGCCAGGCTCCCCGATATTTCCACCAGAGCGTCATTAAGCCCCAGTACCATCGAACCCACATATTGCAGGCGTTCCTCTTCGAGCATAGCTATGAGTTGAAGCTCATGGCGCGCTTCGTCCTCAAATACGCCGTACGCCTCGGGTACCTCCTGCATCAGCTCCTTATAGATATCCGGCGGGATGTTATCCAGATCGTTCAGTTTGGTTTCCATACGTTTAATGGCAAACGTAAAGCCGAATATCCTTGCCAAAAACGAATACCAGACCACCCGCCGCTTGACCGGACCCGCCTCTTTTTTCGTGTAGCTTTCCCAGATGCCGTAATGCTTCTGTTCCTCGTCGGCGATCTTTAAAAGCGTCTCACGGTTATGTTCGTCTTTGATGCGCATCGCTATGCGGCGGTATATATCGCGCTCGGTAAGCTCCATGGCCTGATACCCGAGCAGCGTTTTTAGTAATATATCACTTGCCAAGCCAATTCCCCCTACTATTCAAAGCAAAGCAGCGGATAACTGTGGATAATCTGTGCAAAACCGCCCGTTTTTTACGCGGAATTTACATAATCTGTGGAAAAACCTCCAAAAACGAAACGATGAATCTCCGCCCGCTTTACAACCGCTTAACCTGCATATTACGGCGTATGAACGCCTTACCGCATCATATCAATAATAACCAGATTACGGCGCTGTCACACACAGTTTTACACATTGAAACGGAATAAAACGACATCCCCGTCCTGCATCACATAGTCCTTGCCTTCCAGGCGTAAAAGTCCCTGCTCCTTCACCGCGCCCATCGAGCCGCATTGCATGAGCGTATCGAAATGTACGACCTCGGCCCGGATAAACCCGCGCTCAAAATCCGTATGGATTTTGCCTGCTGCCTGCGGTGCGCGCGTGCCGCGCTCTATCGTCCATGCGCGCACTTCCTTCGGACCCGCGGTAAGGAAGCTGATCAGGTTTAACAGCGCGTATCCCGCCTGCACCAGGCGGTCAAGCCCCGACTCGGCAAGTCCTACAGCCTCCAGAAAACCGGCGCGTTCGTCAGCGGGCAGCGCGGCGATCTCTTCCTCCACGCGCGCGCTGATGATAAGCACGCGGCTGCCCTCTGCGCCCGCAATGCCGGCAACCTCCTGTACGTAGGGGAGCGCATCCGCGTCGGACGCAATGTCACTTTCACTGATGTTCGCGGCATACAGCACCGGTTTCGCGGTGAGCAGAAACAGCGATTTAACAAGAGCCGCCTCGGTTTCCGTCTCTGCAAAAGTGCGCGCTGGCCGGCCTTTTTCAAGGTGCGCGCGCAGCCGCCCGAGGATTTCGAGTTCGGCCTGCAGTTTCTTCTCGCCGCTTTTGGCCTGCTTGGCGGTGCGGTCCAACCGTTTTTCCAGCGTATCCAGATCAGCGAAGATCAGCTCTATCTGTATGGTCTCGATATCGCGCGCCGGGCCGATGCCGCCTTCCACGTGCGCAATATCGTCGTCCTCGAAACAGCGGACCACGTGGACCAGCGCGTCCACCTCGCGGATGTGGGACAAAAAGCGGTTGCCCAGGCCCTCGCCCTTGCTCGCGCCGCGCACAAGCCCGGCAATATCCACAAACTCGATCAGGGCCGGCGTGACCTTTTCGGGATTATGCATTTTAGCAAGCGCGCGAAGGCGCGCGTCGGGCACGGCTACGACGCCCACGTTGGGTTCAATCGTGCAAAACGGATAATTGGCGGCCTGCGCGCCCGCGGAGGTAATGGCGTTGAAAAGTGTGCTCTTGCCCACATTGGGCAGCCCTATGACACCCAGTTTCATGAATATCGTAATCCTTTCATCAAAGAATGCCGGAAAATCATTGTGTATGGAAAAATCGTGCGCGAATGGTCCGGCAATCCAATATGATTCCAGCCATTATTGTACAACAACGGTGCTCACCGGGCAAATGTTACGGTACCCCATACAATAATATTTCACATATTTATTCGAAGGATGAACGTTGAAAATGGTCAAACAGCGGGTGCGGGCATATGAAGATCAACATGACAAATACACCGTGTAGTATTTTTTATGGTTTTTTTGTTCGTTTCAGGTTTTTTGCCGGAAGGATTTAAGATATAATAAAACAGTATGTTTCATGCTGTCGAAAAGTCATCGTACAGCAAAGAAGGGGGTGCCTGGGTTGGATATCCTGCAGGCAATTGTATTGGGTTTGGTACAGGGGGTGACAGAGTTCCTGCCTGTGAGCAGCTCGGGACATTTGGTCCTGCTGCAGAACGTGATGGGCGTCGATTCGGGCTCTGCGCTGTTTTTTTTCTTTGATACCATGCTGCATGTGGGTACGTTGGCGGCTGTCGTCATCGTGCTCAGAAAAGATATAGCCGCCATACTCCGGCAGCCGTTTGGCAAGACCATGCGCCTGCTTGTGGTAGCCACGATTCCGATTGTGGTGATGACGCTTTTATTCGGGGATTTTTTTGAAAGCACGTTCGGGGGGAAAACCCTGGGGATTGAGTTCCTTATTACCGGCGTCCTCCTTGTACTGGCCGAGAAGCTGGGCAACCCGACGCGCAAGTTTTCGTCCGCGCGCTACAGCGACGCTCTCATAATGGGTGTTGCGCAGGGCATCGCTGTACTGCCCGCCGTTTCGCGTTCGGGCGCGACGATGGCCGGGGGGCTTCTGACCGGGCTCGACAGGGAATCGGTGGCGCGCTTTTCGTTTTTGATGTCGGTTATCGCTATATTCGGTTCGGTCGTGTATCAGGCAAAGGATGTCGTTACGAAGGGTCTGGGCGAAATACCCTGGGCGCCGGTGATCGCGGGGACGGTGATGGCGGCGCTGAGCGGAATCCTTGCGGTGCGCTTCATGCTGAATTTTATAAAGAGACACAAGCTCTACGGGTTTGCGGCGTACGTTTTCATTGTAGGCGCGCTGGTGCTGCTGGACCAGAATGTATTCCATCTGGTTTTTAAATAGAGCAAGTATGCCTGAATGTTGGTTCGGTTTGCGCTCTGACTGAAATATGGTACAATAGTGAACGTCCCTTTGCGGGTTTGGCAAAGCAACGCTTGGGGGCGTGGGGGAGCGTAATCCCCCATTTAAATCCAATCTGACGACATGTGCTTTTAACCGCACAGGAAAACCAGTCGCAAACCCCAGAAGGGTTTGTCGACGGCTTAAATAAAAAGGGGAAGAACGATGGATTTTACGGCGCAGATTACGGATTTCGTGAAAAAGGCGCTGGATATAAGCGAGACGGAAGCCCAGGAATTGCTCGAAACCCCGCCTGAACGGGAAATGGGCGACCTTGCGCTGGTATGCTTCAAGCTTGCAAAACGCATGCGCAAAGCACCGCAGGCGATTGTGGCCGAACTGCAGGAAACGCTTGACTGGCCGGAATTTGTTTCACGCGTGGAAGGTAAAGGCGCGTATCTCAACATATTCTTCGACAAGGCTATGCGCGCGAAAAACGTACTGGAAGCGGTCCTGCGGGCGGGGGAAAACTACGGCGCGTCGCACACAGGGCAGGGAAAGACGGTATGCATCGACTTTTCGTCCATCAACATCGCAAAGCCGTTCCATATCGGGCATCTGAGCTCAACCGCCATCGGCAATGCGCTGTATCGCATATACGGATTCCTGGGCTATACATGCGTGGGCATCAACCATCTGGGGGACTGGGGCACGCAGTTCGGCAAGCTCATCGTGGCTTATAAGCTCTGGGGGAACAGGGAAGAGATCGAGGAACACTCGGTCGAATCCATGCTCAAGCTGTATGTGCGCTTCCACGACGAGGCCGAGAATGACCCTTCCCTGGAGGATCAGGCGCGCGAATGGTTCAGGCGCATCGAGGACGGCGACCCCGAGGCGCTGGAGATATTCAACTGGTTCAAGGAACTCACGCTCAAGGAAGCCGGCAGGGTGTACAGGCTTTTGAACGTGCATTTTGATTCCTATGCCGGTGAGAGCTTTTACAACGACAAGATGGACCGCGTAATAAGCGAACTGCGCAAAAAAGACCTGCTTACCTACAGCGACGGCGCCTGGGTGGTGGACCTTTCCGAATACGGCATGCCGCCCTGCCTGCTGTTAAAATCCGACGGGGCCACGCTTTATGCCACGCGGGACATTGCGGCCGCGCTGTACCGGAAGGACACCTACGGTTTCGACAAGGTTCTGTATGTCGTGGCGTACCAGCAGAACCTGCACTTTGCGCAGTGGTTCAAGGTCGTCGAGCTGATGGGGTATGCGTGGAGCCGCGACCTTGAGCATGTGGCGTTCGGTATGGTAAGCATGGAGGAGGGAACGCTTTCTACAAGGCGTGGCAAGGTCGTTTTTCTCGAGGACGTGCTGAACAAGGCTATCGAGAAAGCGCTGGAGATCATAAACGAAAAAAGCCCGGGCCTTGAGGATAAGGAAGCCGTTGCCCGGCAGGTGGGCGTGGGCGCGGTGGTCTGGGGCACGGTGAGCAACGCGCGCATCAAGGACATCGTGTTCTCGTATGACCGCGCGCTCAACTTTGAGGGCGAGACCGCGCCGTATGTGCAGTATACATGCGCGCGCGCCGGCAGCGTTCTGGAGAAAGCTCCTGCGGTTTCGGGAGAGATTGACTACAGCCTGCTCTGTGACGACGAGGCGTCGGAAGCGGTACGTATGCTGGAGGCGTTCCCGGGACGCATTCAGGAGGCGGCTATGCGCAACGAGCCGTATATTATTGCGCGGCATATCGTGGACCTGGCGCAGGCGTTCAACAGGTTTTATTACGAACACCGCATCATCGGGGAGGACACAGCGCGCATGCAGGCGCGCCTTGCGCTGGTACAGGCCGTACGGTGCTGCCTAAGGCGCGGGCTTTGGCTTTTGGGAATCGAAGCGCCCGAGCATATGTGAGGAACTAAGGAGGCGTTTAAGTTCAAATGCATGATATGAAACGCATTGCAAAAGACCCCGGAGCGTTTGCCGCGGCGATGCGGAGCCGCAACGAGGAAATCGACGTAGGCGCGTTGCTCGAACAGGAATCGAAACGCAAAGAGCTGCTGCAGCAGGCAGAGGAGCTCAAGGCAAAGCGGAACGCGGTCTCGCAGGAGGTTCCAAGGCTTATGAAAGCCGGGAGGCGCGAGGAAGCCGAGGCGCTCAAGGACGGGATGAAACAGGTATCCGATAGCATCAAGGCGCTGGACGACGCGCTGCGCGTGCACGACGAGGCTGTGCGGGAACTGCTTTTAAGGATTCCGAACGTGCCGCACGAAAGCGTTCCCATCGGCCCCGACGAGAGCGCGAACGTCGAGGTGCGAAAGGTCGGGCCGCCCCGTGCGTTTGGCTTTGAGCCGCAGCCGCACTGGGATATCGGCGAAAAGCTGGGGATACTGGATTTTGCGGCAGGCGCAAAGGTGACGGGTGCGCGTTTCACGTTCTATAAGGGCGCGGGCGCGCGTTTAGAGCGCGCGCTGATTAACTTCATGCTGGACACGCATGCAAAAGCGGGATATGAGGAGGTGTTCCCGCCGTTTATTGTACACCGCAGCTCGATGGTGGGCACCGGCCAACTGCCCAAGTTTGAGATGGACGCCTTCAAGCTCCAAGGGAGCGATTATTTCCTTGTGCCCACGGCCGAAGTTCCGGTGACCAACCTGTACCGCGACTCCATCATCGAAAGGGAGCTGCCCATCAAGAACGCGGCCTACAGCGCCTGTTTCCGTGCGGAGGCCGGTTCGGCGGGGAGGGACACGCGCGGGCTGATCCGCCAGCACCAGTTCAACAAGGTAGAGCTGGTAAAGATTGCGCATCCCGATACGTCCTACGACGAACTCGAAACGCTGACGCAGGACGCTGAACGTATCCTGCAGCTTCTGGAGCTGCCCTACCGCGTGGTGGCCTTGAGCACGGGCGACCTCGGGTTTGCTTCGGCAAAGACGTATGACCTGGAGGTGTGGATGCCCAGCTACGGCCGGTATCTGGAAATATCCTCCTGTTCGAATTTTGAGGATTTCCAGGCGCGGCGCGCAGGGATACGCTTCAGACCGTCGCCCAGGGAAAAGGCGCGCTATGTGCATACGCTCAACGGCTCGGGCCTTGCGATCGGGCGCACGGTAGCCGCTATTCTGGAAAACTGCCAGAACGAAGACGGAAGCGTTACGGTCCCCGAAGCGCTTGTTCCGTACATGGGAATTTCCCGTATTGATTGATCAGGGCCAACCGGTGCGGCCGCCGCGGTTGACAAGGCCATGGACCTTTTGCTATAATTTTATAGCGTTCATGGTGCAGTTGGGCGCGTTGCACCGGACATGAGGAGAGATGTCCGAGTGGTTTATGGAGCTGGTCTTGAAAACCAGTGATGCCGAAAGGCACCGGGGGTTCGAATCCCTCTCTCTCCGCCAGCG
>JBMOLJ010000031.1:0-15483 GCA_049324235.1 Bacillota bacterium | reverse complement strand
CGGCTCCAGCGTCGGCGTAGCTGTTGTAATTGTATAGCCAATCGTTATGTGGCTGATATTGGCAGGATGTCCGCTTGCGTTATTTGGAGCAACCAAATTGGCGGTGCCGTCGCTCATCGCTCCTCCTGTATACGAGTACAAATTGTACTTCGTTCCCCCTTTTACGCTGATCTTGTAAATAGTGGTGTTGCTGGTCCAGCTTGCAACTTTGGTGTACCCATCAGTATTCACAATAACAAGCGTAATCGTTTTCCCCCCATCAAGATTGACGGTGTGCGTTCCTGCCGGTGCCGGATCCAGCTTCGTCCAGTGATAAGCCGGATACGTTGTATTCAGGTCGTTATCGTTTCCCGAATAAGTAATACATGAATCTGGCGCGGCTACAGCAGGCGTTACGAAAGATAAAAATACCATTACGAACGCAAAGGCAAGTAACAGCGGTGCGAGCCTCTTCATCATAAAATCCCCTCCATAAATATTTTGCGTTTTGTAAACTTTCTATGATTTATTCCATTTAACGTTAATTCTATCCGCAGGAAAAGTGACCAAAAAACAACGTCCGGCTGCTTGTGATAGCAACCGGACGATCGTAGCGTCCTCAAAACGCCTTAGACTCCTGGCTTTGCGCCGCTGCGCTTTCGCGCAGGTTTGCCTTTATATCAATACTGCCTATTGAATTTTCATGCAGGTTCACGGCCTGCCGGAGTAATTTTGGTGCTTCTGTCCCGGGCAATAATCCGCCTTTTCGTTCTGTCTCTGAATAAAAGCAAAGTCCGGTTGCCTGATAGCAACCGGACAATCATGGCGTCTCTTCCAACGCTTTAGATTCCTAGCTTTGCGTCACTGCGCTTTCGCACAGCTTGCCCTGAATATCAATATAAAAATAAGCTGTCCTATTCTTTTGTGGAGAAATTATATCATATTACAAATACGAAGTATACCATTTTTTTCAAAAAGCAAATATTCCCCCGATAATTTTCATTATGTACCGTATTATATGAATACCACTTTTAATCTTCCTCAGACCAAGAAAGAGCGAAACCCTGTAAGGTTTCGGGTTTCGCTCTTTCAGTCAGTACGCATCATTATGCAGTCGTTCTCCTGACCGTCTACGGATCAACAACGGTACCCATGAACAGGATCGTTCCGCTTTTCTTGTCCGCAATGGCAAACAGGAACGGCCGGTCCATCAGCATCGCAAACGTATCTTTGGGGTCGAGCGCCGCCGTTTCCCGCATCTCCACGCTTGTTACCGCAGCAGCACGCGTGCCTTTTTCGTCAACGTCGATGAACGCTTTGTGGCGGACATCTTTTATACTCACGTTCTCGGCTATGCCCGAAAAGTCCGCCTCCGTGTCCAAAAACGCATCGGCCATCCCCATCTTAGACAGGACATCTTTCAGATGCGTCTCATATTCGAGTTTGAACTGTGGCAGCCCAATGTCGCCTTCTGCTGAGCCAAGGCTTTCCGTCCACTGCTTCCACGTGTTTGCGTCCAGCTTTGCAACCGTGCCCGCGATCGAAGAATCTTCATCCGGCAATACGATGTACATCCCGAGGTCTCCGCTCCCATAGGGAAGGAAGGCCATCTGACCGCCGTCAATCTTGGCATGCTCGAAAATTTCTCTCTGGTGCATCATGGATACCTGCTTATCGCCGTTCAAACCATGGAACGTTTCCTGTTTCGTGTTTTCGGCCTTGAAAGGCTTCGTCCACGACCCGTCAAAATAGATCGCGTTCATGATAAACAGGATGGTCTGCGGGTCAATAGGCTGGTCGAGAATTTTGTCTATCTTGCCGTTGGTGCTTTCTTTTACCCAATCGTTAATCGTTTTCACGGTGTTCGGGTCTGCAAAGTCCATGTTTGCCAGCATGGCGCCAAAGTATTTTTTATTGGTCTGAATGAATGTATCGCCTATCTTCACGTCCTTGTTGGCCCACAGCGCATTCGAAAGCTGCACCGTCACCTTCTCGCTCTCTTGATCCAGCCTGTGTGCCATGCCCAAAAACCCATCGTTCACGGTTTGTGCATCCATGCCCTGCAAATGCAGCACATTCCGCATTTGCGCTGCCGTTGTGCTCCGGGCGCCGTTATACGTCATGCCCAGCGCCAGCGCAATGCTTGCGGGCGATATTAATACATTTTTCTTCTGCCCCATCGCGAGTTCCTTAAAAAGATCGACTGAAAATGCACGGATATCCTGTGAGAAAGCAGGGTTGTCTTGAATGTCCTGTGCGGATTCCAGCCCGCCCGCGTACACAATCTGCAGGCCTTGCGCCTGCGAAGCCGTGCAGCCGCCGAGCACCAGCAACGTGCAAAAGCAGACGCACAAAAAAACCGCCATATGTCTTTTCATCCTCAGCACCTCCCTGCAATATGAACGCGCCAGCGCAGCAAAAAGTTTCCATTATTTGTACCTGTGTGCCAGAACATAGTATCCGCCGGTCGTGATGCCCAGCAAAAAAACGACAAGCAGTATAAACCAGGCGTCAAACCACAGCGATTGCGCGCGTATCGTGCTGTAAACGATTAAGCAAACGAAATAGGCGAGGATGCAGGTCAGTTCGAATTTGAGCAGGCTTAAATAGGACTTGAGCAGCACCTGCTGGGTCTCCCTGTTATACGGCCTGATCTTAACGGGGTAACTGTATATCCGGTGAAAGCGCATGAAGACCGAGAGCAGCAAATAGACGGCAAACATCCCCAGCATAATCCATAAAAGGATGGTCCTGCCGCCTATTACCACCAAATGATCGCCCGCAAGTCCGAGCGGCGCATATAACGAGTCGGGGAGAAGCTCCCAGGCTTTGACAATCATCGCCATGGCAAAAATGAGCATAACCAAGGCCGCGGTCTCCGCAAAACGCGCCATTTTGACAAAGGCATTCACCTGATTTGCCGCCTCCCCCTCAATTTTCAGCGGATGTCGATAAGGTCCTCTATCTCCAACCCGGTGGTATCCAGCCGCGCCATTTTTTTAAACAGAACAACCGCCGCGTCCAGCAACATGAACAGGAGCGGGCATCCGCTGCCCTCCCCCAGCCGCATATCAAGAGCCAGCACCGGTTTCAGGCCCAGTTCCCTGCACGCAACGATGTACCCCGGTTCTGACGATGCGTGCGATGCGAACAAAAACGCCTGTACATCCGGCTGCAAACGCACCGCACAGAGCGCGGCAGCCATAGAGATTAAGCCGTCCACCACGCATGCCACGCCTTCCTGCGCAGCGCCTGCATAACAGCCGGCCATGGCCGCAATATCCAGTCCGCCGACCTTGCTCAATACATCCATCGGGTCATCGGCTTCGGGCTTGTTCACATCGATGGCACGTTTGATAGCATCGATTTTAAGCTGGTGCATCGTGTCATCAAGGCCTACGCCCCTGCCCGTCGTCTCCTCCGGGGACACGCCGCACAAAAGGCTGATCACCGCAGAGGAAGTCGACGTGTTGCCGATGCCCATTTCCCCGATGCCGATGATCCTGTTTCCCTGCGCAGCAAGCATGTGCGCCGTTTCAACGCCTGCGTCAAAAGCAGCCTGCGCCTGCTCCCGCGTCATGGCGGGGCCTTTTGCCATGTTTTTCGTGCCGTAGGCAACCTTTTTTTTCAGTATTGCCGGATGCGCACAATCGCTTGCAATACCCACATCCACCAACGTAAGTCCCGCGCCGGTCTTTTCACACAATACGCTGATCCCCGCAACGCCTTTGGCCATGTTGTTGAACTGCGCCGCCGTGACCGCCTGGGGAACCGGGTTAAACCCTTCCTCCAGTATACCGTTATCGGCGGCGAACACGGCAACAGCCCTCGGGTGTACGTAGGGCATTCCGCCCTGTATTCCTGCCAGGCGGATAGTCATTTCCTCCAGCTGTCCAAGGCTCCCCAGCGGCTTTGCAAGCGCGTCCCAGTGTGCGCGCATCTGTTCCTGGGCCTTGATATCGGGTGTTTTTCTCTCCATAGAATGGTTACCTCCTGTATTATATCATGTTGTGCGGTCCATTAATCAGTACTTCGGATTTTTTATTCCTCACTGCGCTTGCCTGATAGACCACACTCCCCCCATGGAAAATAAAAAATCCACGACCTGTTAAGGCGTGGATTTACCGTCTCCTCACCGGCCAATGCAATTGGCCACATGAATACAGGCAGGTCTCCTGACTGAGCTTCATCGCCTGGCCTGTCCCTTCCCCCGCAAAACGGAGTGGTCTGACAGCGGCTCAGCAATACAGTGGCGGGTCCGTCCGGGAATCGCACCCGGTTCCCTATTCTCCCTCATCGGGCACCTGTATCAATCGTATGCATTTATCCAAATTATAATTATATTCACCCTCGGCTGTCAAGCACCTGATTGTTTGAACAAACCATGCCTGAACCGGTAGCAGTGTGGCATAATACATGAATACATTAAAGGAGCTCGCGCCTGCCGCCGCCGACGCTCGGCATACTTGCAACACATAGAAGGCCTGTCTTGATGAACATCAGAGACAGGCAATAACGCAGAATCATTATGATACCTTATCGATACAAAAAGGCGGGAACCGGCACTGGCAGTTATGTTTCCTGTTTCAGCTGCTGGCGGTTGTTTTCGATGATCTGCAGATAATCCGCAATCACCGTCTGGTACTGGTGCATATAGTTCTCCAGTTCGCTCAGAATATCGTCCGCATACGCAATCGCGCCGTCGCGTATCTCCTGGGCATTGCTTTCGCTGGAGTTGATGATCTCCTGCGACTGCTTATATGCCTGCTGCGTGATCTCGTGCTCAGTCACCATCTTGCTCATACGCGCCTGTGTTTCGGCAAGCAGGTTTCCGGCCTCCTTCTGCGCATCATCCAGAATGCGCTCACGCTCCTGCTTAAGGATCTCAGCCTGCCTGAACTCGCTGGGCAGGGCCTCGCGAATCTCATCGACAATATCCAAAAGCTTATCGGGATCCAGTATTTTCTTGCCGGTCAGGGGCAGGGAACCGCCGCTTTCAATTTCCTCTTCGAGCAAATCCAATAATTCAAGAACTTTCAAACACTATACCCCCCATATATTTAGTCTTCGCCATCTAAAGGGAATTCTTCAGCCTTTTCGCCAGATCAGGCAGGATTTCCTTTGGAAGCAGCCCCTCCAGGCAGCCGCCCCATTTGCCAACCTCACGTACAATGCTTGAACTCAAAAACGAATACCGTGTGTTGGTCATTAAGAACACCGTTTCCGCCTCGGGATAGAGTTTTTTGTTCATGGATGCCATTTGAAACTCAAATTCAAAATCGGACACTGCCCGCAGTCCGCGAACGATATAAAGCGCATTCTTTATTCGTGCAAAATCCACAAGCAGGCCGTCAAAGGACTCCACTTCAACGTTCTTATAATCTTTCGTACAACGCCGTATATATTCCAGGCGTTCATCGAGAGATAGCAGCGGCCGTTTGCTTGTGTTCTGCAGCACGCCTATAACAACCTGGTCGAACATACCGACAATCCTTGTGACAATATCCATATGCCCGCAGGTAATGGGATCAAAGCTTCCCGGATAAACGCAAATCCTCAAAATTAATCTCCATTTTGTGCCATTATGAACGTATAGCCTGTGCTCCCGTAACGCCTGCGGTCACACACGATATATCCCATACGCACATTGTCTTCTAAAACGGTGTCAGTATCATGCTCGCAGGCCACAACAGCGCCCTGTAGCATGAGTTTTTTTGTAAAAAGCAGTTCCAGAGCTTTGGGTAGAATCCCCATCCTGTAGGGCGGGTCCAGGAAAGCAATATCAAAACGTTTGCTTTCTGCCTGCAGCCTGCCAAGCGCACGTTCAAAGCCCCCGTGGATCACGGTACACCGTGCGGCAAACCCAAGCTTGTCCGCGTTCTTTCTGATCAGCCGGACACAGTCCAAGCTGTTATCGGCAAACACGGCATGCGCGGCGCCGCGGCTCAGCGCTTCCAGCCCCAGCGCGCCCGAACCGGCAAACAAGTCCAGCACGTGCGCACCGGCTAATCGCGATTGCAGTATGGAAAACACGGATTCTTTCACCCTGTCGGCAGTAGGCCGTGTTTCATACCCATGAAGGGTTTCAATCCTGCGCCCGCGCGCGCTGCCTGCAATGATCCGCAACCGCTTTCTCCTTCAGGTTGTTAGGCTAAGTCTACCATAAACTTCCTATATAAACAAGTTGCAACTTAATTCGCCAATAACGGTTATGGTATGCGTTTATACGTGGTGATATCCGTCACCAGAAGGTCCATGGGAACGTCCGTGTCGTCTGCAGGAATCTCTTTATATACCTGCGTCTCAAAACATACGCCGACCTTTACGGCATCCGGGCGGCACTTGCTCAAGAAACGGTCGTAATACCCCGCGCCGTGCCCCAGCCTGTTGCACTGGCTGTCAAACGCTATCCCTGGTACGATAACCATATCGATCTCACCGGGCTCAATAACGGTATATTCCCCTTCCTTGGGCTCCCCAATTCCATAGCAGTTTACCGGGAGCGCGGACCAATCATCGGGTACAACGGCCAGCATCTGTTTGTCCTGCCTGCAAAGGGGTATGCATACCGTCTTGCCCAGGCTTTGCGCCTTTTCTATCAGCGGATGGATATCCGGTTCGTAATCCGTGGGGATATACATCATGATGACCATCGCCTGCATAAACTGTTCTTTTTTGAGTATTCTTTCTACAATCTTTTCCGAGTTAAAACGTTTTTCAAGCGCCAGGATCGATTTGCGCCGCTCCTGGCTTTTTATCCGGATGCTTGCTTTGTCCTGCGTCATGCATTTCCTCCGCCTTTATAAACCCTCGGTACTCTCTGGCTGACCGAAAGCAGTATTTCATAGCTTATCGTCTCCGCCCACTCGGCCATCTGATCGGCAGTCACGCTCTCATTTCCCTGTCGCCCCAGCAGGACGACCTCGTCCCCGGGCAAAACATCCGGAATATCCGTTACGTCTATCATGGTCTGGTCCATGCATACGCGGCCGATGACCGGCGCTTTCTCGCCGCGCACAAGCACATGCGCGCGGTTGCTTAAAAGCCGTTTGTATCCGTCGCCGTAGCCGACGGGTATCGTGGCTACAAATGTATCCCTCTCGGTCGTAAACGTTCGCCCGTAGCTCACCGTCTCCCCCGCCGGAATTTTCTTCACGTGCAGGATCACGGTCTTCCATTTCATCACGGGGTACAGCGGTACGGTTTTTTGTACCTCAGCGGACGGATAACAGCCGTACATCGCGATTCCGGCCCGCACCATGTCATAATGCGTCTCTGGAAGATCCAGAATTGCCGCGCTGTTTGCCGCGTGCATAAGAAGGGAAGTATGCCCTTTCTCTTCCATTACTCGAACCGTATCCTGAAATCTTTGGTTTTGCAGCAGGGTAAACGTTTTATCCGCATCGTCTGACGTGGCAAAATGCGTAAACACGCCCTCGAGTTCAAGGTTCGCGCACTGTTCAATGCGCGAAAGCACGTCGTTTAAGCGTTTGGGCTTGTGCACGCCCACGCGGTTCATCCCCGTATCCACTTTCAGGTGCACTTTCACGTGTTTGCCCTGGCGTTTGGCTTCTTCATCCAGGCGCCACAGTCCGCCAATGTTGAACACCGTGAGCCGCAGATCATACTTCACCACGGTATTCATGCCCTGCTCCATCGCCCCGCTGAGCACCAGAATGGGCGCCGTAATGCCTGCTTCGCGCAGCTGGCCGCCCTCGTCCGGCGTGGCGACCCCCAGCCAGTCCGCGCCGCTCTGAAGCGCCGTGTGCGCTATTTCCAGCGCGCCGTGGCCGTAACCGTCCGCCTTGATGACGGCCATCAAAAGAGTTTTGGGACCTATGCAGCTTTTCAGGTTTCTCACGTTCTGTGAAAAGCTGTCCAGATCGATTACTACATGTGTTCGACGGATCTCCGCCAAATGTCACACCTCCGACATATTATAAACCTAAAGAGAATATACTTCCTCGGCCGTGAGTATGCGTACGCCCTTTGCAAGGAGCAGGTCTTTGGCTTTTTCAGGCTCTTCCACCCTGAAAAGGATCAACGCGCTTTTGCTTTGCGTGTGTACAAAGGAATACAGGTACTCCACGCTGATATCCGCCTGCGCAAGATAATCCAGAATTGTGGAAAGCCCGCCCGGGACGTCGGGCACTTCCACGGCCAGCACTTCCGTAATATTGGCGGTGAACCCCGCACCCCTGATGACTTTAATAGCTAAATCCGGATTATCCACGATACAGCGCAGGATGCCGAAATTCGTGGTGTCCGCAATGGACAGCGCCTTTAAATCGATGTTGTTTTCGCGGAGCTGCCCGGTCAGCTCGGCCAGGCGGCCCTTTTTGTTTTCAATAAACACTGAAATCTGCTTTACCATGTTCATTACCTCCCAAGCTTTTGATCGGTCGTCTACAGAACACGTTTATCGATTACCCTCTTCGCCTTGCCTTCACTGCGCTCGATGGTTTTGGGTTCAACCAGTTTTACACGCGCGCTGAGTCCCAGCGCGGACTGGATCTCGCGCGATATCTTTGCCTGCAGGTCCTCAAGGCGCCGTATTTCATCCGAAAACAGGCTCTCGGACACCTCCACCTGTATTTCCAGCGAATCCAGGTTGTCTACGCGGTCAACGATCAGCTGGTAATGCGGCTCAAGATCGCCGAACTCCACCAGCAAAGTCTCGATCTGCGACGGGAAGACGTTCACGCCGCGGATGATGAGCATGTCGTCGCTGCGCCCCAGTACCTTCCCGATGCGCATATGCGTGCGCCCGCACGCGCAGGGTTCAGGATTGAGCGTGGTGATGTCGCGCGTACGGTAGCGGATGAGGGGAATGCCTTCCTTTGTGATCGTCGTGATCACCAGCTCGCCCTTTTCGCCTATGGGCAGGACATTAAGCGTGTCCGGGTCGATGATCTCGGGCAGGAAATGGTCTTCCGCGATGTGCAGGCCGTCCTGGTATTCGCACTCGTACGCCACGCCCGGGCCCATGATCTCGCTCAGCCCGTAAATGTCCGTCGCCCGGATATCCAGTTTGGCTTCGATCTCGCGGCGCATGGCGTTGGTCCACGGCTCGGCGCCGAACACCCCGTATTTGAGGTTGAGTTCCTTGGGGTCGACGCCCATCTCCGCCATGGTCTCAGCCAGATACAGCGCGTAGGAAGGCGTACAGCAGATCATCGCCGTACCGAAATCCTGCATGAGCATGATCTGGCGCTTGGAGTTCCCGCCCGAAATCGGGATGACCGACGCGCCTATGCGCTCCGCACCGTAATGCGCGCCCAGGCCGCCGGTAAACAGGCCGTACCCGAACGCGACCTGCACCACCATGTTCCGCTGCGCGCCGGCCGACATCAGCGTGCGCGCCATAAGCTCGGACCATGTCGCTATATCCTTTTGCGTGTAGCCGACAACGCTCGGTTTGCCCGTCGTTCCCGATGAAGCGTGAATGCGCACGATTTCCGACATGGGCACCGCGAACATATCAAACGGATAATTATCCCTTAGGTCCTGCTTTACGGTAAACGGAAGGATCTTTATATCTTCAATCGTATGAATATCACAGATTTCGATATCCATTTCCTGAAACTTATTCCTGTAGAAAGGTACGTTCTTGTAAACGTTGCGTAGCACGTTTCTCAGGCGCTCCAGCTGCAGCTGCTCAAGCTGCGGCCTTTCCATGCACTCGCGCGCGCGGTTCCAAATCATCTCGCTTCCCCTCCATTATAGTACTGTCCCTAATTACACGGTCCCACGGAATATCCCTTTTCAAAAGCCGTCCTGTTCACATTCAGCAAATCGGGTTTGATGGTCCTTTTCAATGCGGCTTCCCAATCCGTTTTGGATTCGCCCATACATCTGGCCAGAACGCCGAGCAATACGACGTTCATAGTCCTTGCGTTCCCGCACTCCTTTGCAAGCCCGGTAGCATCGATGCAGTGCACCGCGCCTGCGTTCTCCCGCAGCATATCCATAACATTTGCGGGATAGGCTGCCGCGCCCATGATGACCGGCATGGGAAGTATCTCGAGAGCGTTCACGATGATGGCGCCCCCCGGCTTGAGGTAATTAAGATAACGCGCGGCTTCCAGCTTTTCAAACGCCAGTATGATGTCCGCGCCGCCTTCGTCGATGAGCGGCGCGTGCACGACTTCGCCAAAACGTACGTGCGTAACCACGCTGCCTCCCCGCTGGGCCATTCCGTGCAGTTCGGAAACCTTTACCTCGTACCCTGCCTCCATCGCCAGGTTTCCAAGCACCTTGCTGGTAAGCAGCGTCCCCTGTCCGCCGACACCCACGATCAATATATTCATCATGCCTCAGCACCTCCCGCCCCAATCGCCGAAAACGCACAGACGCCCGTGCACAGTCCGCAGCCGTTGCATATGTTGGCGTCAATCCTGACCTTGCCTCCCGCGTCCTCTATCGCGGGACAACCCAGCTTCATGCAGGCCTTGCAGTAGCGGCACCTGTCTTCCTGTACCGTAAGCGGCGGTTGCTGCGTCTTGCCGAGCAAAGCGCAGGGTCTTCTGCAGATGACGACCGACAGCGCCTCGCGCGAAGTCTCGGCTCTCAGGGTGCTCTCCAATGTTTTCAGGTTGAACGGGTCCACGACGGTAACATGCTCCGCGCCGGCCGCCCGCGCCATCACTTCAAGATCGATCCTGGGCGCTGCTTCGCCCCTGATGTTGTAACCGGTTGCCGGATGGTTCTGGTGCCCGGTCATGCCTGTTGTCGCGTTGTCCAGTATCAGCACCGTGAACGTGCCGCCCTCGTATGCGGCTTCGATCAGGCCGGTGATTCCCGAGTGCACGAACGTCGAGTCGCCGATTACCGCCACCAGGCTTCTGGCAAACTCCCTGCCGCGCGCTTTTTCCATGCCTAGGGCCATCGGGATGCTCGCGCCCATGCAAAGGCACGTATCGATGCCGTTAAGCGGCGGAAGCGCCCCCAGCGTATAGCAGCCGATGTCCCCCGTTGCCGTGAGCTTGAGTTTCCCGAGCAAATAATACACGGCGCGGTGCGGGCATCCGGGGCACATCACCGGCGGACGCACCGGGAGCCTGGGCGCATCCGCATGCTCTACAGCCGTACCGGCGAGTTTCTGGGCTATAAGGTTGGCGCTCAACTCGCCGCGGGACGGGAAAACCGATTTACCCTCGGCCCTGATGCCTGCCGCCTTGAGCACGTTCTCGATAAACGGCTCCAGCTCTTCCACGACGTAGAGCGCATCCACCTTATCCGCAAACGCACGGATGCGGTCTAACGGAAGCGGGTGCACCATACCCAGCTTGAATACCGAGGCCCCGGGCAACGCCTCGCGTACATACTGGTATGCAATGCCGCTCGTAACAATGCCCATATTGTCTCCAGGAATCTCTACGTTTGCCGGAAGGGTTTCGGCATACTCGGCCAGCTTCTGCATGTGTTCCTCTACCATCACATGGCGCGCCCGCGCCATAGCGGGCATCATCACGTATTTCGCGGCGTTCTTCGCATAGTCCCTTATATCGGCCTGGACAGCCTCGTTCAAGACCACCTGGCTGCGCGCGTGCGCGATGCGCGTGGTAATGCGTACCAACACGGGCGTATCGAATATCTCGCTCATCTCAAAAGCCAGACGCGTAAAATCGTAGGCTTCCTGGCTGTCCGATGGCTCGAGCATGGGGACATGCGCGCTCAGCGCATAATAGCGGCTGTCCTGTTCGTTCTGGGAGCTGTGCATACCCGGGTCGTCGGCCACCACGATAACGAGTCCGGCGTTTACGCCTGTGTACGCGGCTGTGAACATCGGGTCGGCAGCTACATTCAGGCCGACGTGCTTCATACAGCACAGTGCGCGCGCGCCGCCGATGCTCGCGCCCGCCGCAACCTCCAGGGCGACCTTCTCATTGGGCGCCCATGCGCTGTCCACGCCGGGGAGCTTCGCTATCGTCTCGGTAATCTCTGTGCTGGGCGTTCCCGGATACGCGACCGCCACACGGCAGCCGGCGTCCTTTGCGCCCCGGGCTATCGCCTCGTTCCCCAATAATAGTTCCTTCTGCATGTTCCAACCACCATTATATTTTATTCTTTTTTATCCCGTAAATCGGTAACGCGCTGCGCTTTGCCCTCGAAGCGTTTGAGGGAGGCCGGTTCCACCAGCCGCACCCTGGCCTCGATGGACAGCGCGGTCTTCAAATCGTTGCGCAGCTTTTGTTCCAGCCTTTCGAGTTCGCTGTAGCGCTCAAGCAGTTTAGCGTCGCGCGGCTCCACAAGTACCTCGAGCACGTCAAGATATTTTTCGCGGCTCACGATGATCTCGTAATGCGAGCCTATGCCTTCGGTCTGCAGGATAATCTCCTCGATCTGGGACGGGAACACGTTGACGCCGCGCACGACCAGCATATCGTCGCTCCTGCCCTGCATCTTGGCTACGCGCATGCTGGTGCGCCCGCATTCGCAGCGCCCGGGTATCAGGTATGTGATGTCGCGGGTACGGTAGCGCAGCATAGGAAGCCCTTCCTTGGTCAGCGTGGTGAGCACCAGTTCTCCCGTTTCGCCCATTGGCAGGACATCGCCCGTTTCGGGATCGATGATTTCGGGGAGAAAATGGTCCTCGCAAAGGTGCATACCCGTTTTATGGACGCATTCGCCGGCCACGCCCGGGCCGATGATCTCGCTCATGCCGTAGTTTTCGGTTGCGATAATGCCGAGCCGCTCCTCCAGCTCTTTGCGCATAGGCTCGCTGTGACCCTCGCCGCCGAACAGGCCGATGCGCAGCCGGAGTTCGCCGCGAACGCCCATGCGTTCGGCCACTTCCGCGAGATAGAGGGCATACGACGGCGTACCGACCAGCACCGTTGTTCCGAGCTCGCGCATGATCTTGATCTGGCGTTCCGTGTTGCCGCTGGAGAGCGGAATGACCGTCGCCCCGATTTTCTGTAGGCCGAAATGCAGGCCGAAAGCCCCTGTAAACAGCCCGTACCCGAATGCGACCTGCGCGATATCGTCCGCTTCCGCGCCGCCCGCGGCCGCTATGCGCGCCACCACCTCGGCCCAAGTTTCCATGTCTTTCTTTGTGTACCCCACCACAGTCGCCTTGCCTGTGGTCCCTGATGAACCATGCAGCTCCACAATCTCTTTCAACGGCACCGCAAGCATCCCGTACGGATAATTATCTCTGAGGTCATCCTTATAGGTGAACGGAATGCGTTTGAGGTCGTCGAGCGTCCGAATATCCTCTGGGTCAATATTAGCCTCATCCAACCGCTTCTTATAAAAAGGCACCCGTGCATACGCTCTTTTGACGGTTTCCTTTAGCCTCTCGGTCTGAAGGTCCTCCATGCGCGCACGGGAGCAGCATTCCATCCCGGGATTCCATATCATTTCCAAACACCCCTGTTCAAGCTGTTGCATCGGTTATTGGTCCGAGGAGCGTGGGAGATCTTTTTGCATACTGCCATCCTGCCGTATTGCCTCATGCCAAAAACCTTATTCGCTACTGATAAACTGCCAAATATACAATATAATGTATTATATCATTATCAAAGGCGGAAAAAAAGCACTGAAACGCGCTTTTACCGGTGGTCTGAACGCCAATACGCGATTCCATCAGCCATGCTTTACAGATGTTCAGCCAATTTTTCCAGTTTCGCCGTGCTGTTCTCGATCCTGATATGCGCATACCCGCCGTGCCCTATGGAGTACTCCCAAAAGCTGCCGGGGCCGCCGCATAAAAGATGGCTCAGGGCAAACCGGATGCACCCCAGATGCGTCACTACCGCGACGCGTTCATGCGCATGGTCCGTTTGAATCCTATGAAGCGCGCGTTTGACGCGCGCATACAGGGCCTCGCCGTTTTCCCCGCCGGGCAGCGTGTATCCTATCCAGTCGTCGGCCCAGGCCTGCACCGCTTCCGGCATTTTTCGCTTAAATTCCTCGTATGTAAGCCCCGCCGCTTCTCCAAAATCCATCTCTGTCCAATCGGCATCAATCTCGGCTTCCAGCACGCCCCATTCAAAGCAAAGCGCCTGCGCGGTCTGCGCGGCGCGCATCAGCGGACTACATACCACCACCGTGATATCGAAGGCCTCCAACTCCCACGCAACCTCCAGCGCCTGCCGCTCTCCGGTTGCGTTCAGCATCGTCTGCCGCCGCCCCGTATAGTACCCTTTTGCATTATCGTCGGTCTGTCCGTGCCGGATCAAAAACAAGTCCATCTGTGCATGTCCCTCTCTATCTATTATCAGGCACACTCTGCTAGAGCTTGCTCCATATCAGGACGCCTAACAAAAAAAATATTTCCCCGAGTTCGTTCAAGGCTCCGAGCGTGTCTCCCGTCAGTCCGCCCAGCTTTCTTGCCATGCGCCATGCGGCAAAAGCCCCCACTGACAGCGGAACCACCACAAGGAATATCCACGCCTCGTTGAAAAGCACTTCCAGCACGGCGCCTCCCAGTACCGCAGCGACAAGCATGTGGAACGCATGCATCTGGTCGATATGGTTCTTTCCCATGCCGTCCTTGCGTGCGTACGGATGCAGCGCGCCGCCGGTGATCAGGGAAACCTTACCCATCACCGGCAGAACCGCGATGATCATCGCCATGCTGTACGGCGTAAGAACAAGCGAAAGCTCGATCAATAGGGCCGCGCGCATCAGAAAATCCAAGACCAGCGCGCATACTCCCATGACCCCCAGCCGCGGGTCGCTCATGATCTCGAGCATGCGCTCCCTGCTGCGCACGCTAAAGAGCGCGTCGCACGTGTCAGCCAGCCCGTCAACGTGCAGTGCGCCCGTGATGAGCACAGGAATAAACACCGCGGCAAAATAACCGACCACATACAGCCCTGCCATCGTGCACAACGCGTAAAAGAGCGCCGCAACGGCGCCCACCACCGCTCCGACGACGGGAAAGAAATAAATGCTGTACGCATAATCCTCGGCCTGTACATCCATCTTCACGGGCAACGGAATACGCGTGAGCAACTGGAACGCAAAAATTATCCGGTACAACCACCGCATAGCATGTCCATCCTTATTTAATTCTGATTGGTATCGAGCTGCACACGAGATAAACCTCGCCGGCCGCCTGCGCTATCATCTGGTTTACCCGCCCGAGCGTATCGGTGAACAGCCTGCCTATCGGGTTCTGGGGCATCAGGCCCCAGCCCACCTCGTTGGTGACCAACCACACCTCCGCTTCGGAAGCGGACGCCGAATCGAGTATATCCCGGGCTTCACACAGGATCGTCTGGTAGACCTGATCTGCCTGTTCCTTGCCAGGGTCGTCAAAATCAAGGCCGAGATCCCACATCCTGTTGGTGACCCATGTGCCCATGCATTCTATGAGGGCCATTCCGCCGGATAACGCTCTGAGCTCCGGGCCGATTCCTGTATTCGTTTCCAGCGTTTGTATGTGTGCAGGCCTCTCCGCCTTATGCCTTTCGATGCGCGCAATCATTTCAGGGTCAATGGCTTTTGCCGTGGCGATCAGCGTTGCAGGGGAAGCTTCCTGCAGGTGTCTGA
>JBMOLJ010000030.1:0-16093 GCA_049324235.1 Bacillota bacterium | reverse complement strand
GCATTTTTCCCTCCTCTTTACCGTCTTGCCGTTTTTCTTTCCTCCTTCCCGCAAATTTTCTTAAATATTTGGAAAAAAATATTTCAATGATTTTAAACAGCTTTTCCTTTTTGTGAAATAAAGGAAACGCGAACAGGCACTAAGATTCGGTGAAAAGGCGTCCTGTAAATGTCATTTTTTTCCATTAAAAAACTGCCGGCAAATCCCAAAGGATTTGCCGGCGTATATAAGCCGCCTAATGCTTCCTTATTATCTTAATTATCAGTTATTATCTATTTTCTCGATTAACACCCGGAACACGCTGCCGTCGTCTGTATGAAGCACCAAACCCACTTTATTGCCCATAAGCCCCGCCTCCTTAAGAGTATCGACCGCTGTGATTCTGCTCCCTGTTTCCTCCATGTCGAGAATAATGGCTTCCTGCAAGACCTCCATGAATTCCTGTGGCTTCATATCATCGCCTCCTCATATATATTATTCGGAAAAGCGGTGTGTATTTTTTCATATTATATCTCATCATATAATACCTTACAGTGATTTAATCACCAGAATATCCCTTTGTTACCTGTTTTTTCACTATATGTAAAGACTTGTATTGCCCTGTTATTTCCCTGGCATAAAATGCATCCATAATTCACCTTGCATAAGGAAAAGTTATGCTTAGGAGGTGATGATTGCCTTGCGCAAAAAAACCATATGGATCATCTTACCAATACTTCTCGTTTCATTGTTTACAGGAACCGTCCTTGCCGTAAGCGATATTTATACCGTTCAGAAGGGCGACAGCCTGTGGAAAATAGCCGTAAAGTACCAGATCGGCCTTAGCGAAATCATCGGCGCCAACCCTCAGATTAAAAACCCCGATCTCATCTACCCGGGCGACAAAATCACGGTGCCCAATATCGACGAGATCAAGGCCGTTGAAGCGGAGGTCATCCGCTTAACCAATCTTGAACGAACGAAGAACGGCCTGCCCGCGCTTAAATCGAACTGGGAGCTTTCACGCGTGGCGCGCTATAAGTCCGCAGACATGCGTGACAACAAATACTTCGGCCACACCTCGCCTGTCTACGGCGGGCCTTTCCAGATGATGTCGGACTTCGGCATCCATTATTCCGCCGCGGGCGAAAACATCGCAAAGGGCTATTATTCCGCCGCAGCCGTCGTACAGGGCTGGATGAACAGCGCGGGCCACCGCGCCAACATACTCAACGCAAACTTTACCCAGATCGGCGTGGGACTGGCTATCGACAGCACCGGTACGAAATACTGGACGCAGATGTTCATACGGCCTTAAACCAAACCCGCCAAATTAGCTGTGATTTTCGTGAAGCGGGAGGACTTCTTCCTCCCGCTTTAGCCCGCCGGCAAACCTTTTAGGATTTGCCGGCGGTTTTCTGTGCGGTTAAAACGCCGCTAACCAAAAAAGCGCTTTGAGCATATCCTATGCGTAAGACGCGACAAGGAGGCTTTTTGAATGAATACGTCTTTCACATTTGACGCCATGCAAAAACCGGTTGCCGCCGCCATTCTTAAAGGCAGCGATTTTGCGCCCGATCTTACGGGCATCGTACGATTCTATCCCGCCGACTCCGGCAGCTTTGTATCCATTGTGGTCAGGGGGCTTCCTGAGCTTCAACTCTCCGACGACCCCGCAAAACGCGTCGGTCCCTTTGCCTTCCACATCCATGAGGGGAAAAGCTGCGGTTCGCCCGGCGTGCCAGAAGCTTTTACATCGGCAGGCGGACACTATAACCCTAAGAACCTTCCCCATCCGCTGCATGCGGGGGACCTGCCCACCATATACCCGAACCACGGATACGCAAACATGACCGTATACACCGACCGCTTTACGCCCGGGGAAGTCATAGGCCGCACGGTCATCCTGCATAAACGGGCCGACGACTATCATTCTCAGCCTGCCGGCAACGCAGGGGAGCGTATTGCCTGCGGCGAGATCCGCGCGGTTTAACGGCTTAACGCATATCCGCCAAACGGTGTGATATTCCCCGTGCCGTTTTTACCCGGAAGCCACATTTAGCGGACATGCTCTGCGCCATTCGCCCGTACCATCATCCTCCGGCTGCTTCCTGCCCATTGCACTCTATATAGATGCGCTTTCTCCAATGCGTCCCAGCGCTTGCAGAATAAAAGCAACGTGATACAATATAGAAGATATTGTATTGAAAGAGGATCGCACCATGAACGATACACCGGCACTGCCGCGCGTTGCAGCCATGCATGATATTTCCGGGTTCGGCAAATGCGCGCTGACCGTTGCCCTGCCCGTCCTGTCCGCATGCGGCGTGGAGGTTTGTCCGCTTCCCACCGCCGTTTTATCCACCAACACCGCTTTCGAGGGCTTCCTGCTTCACGATTTGACTCCGTATATGGAAGATTACATCACGCACTGGCATGCTATCGGGCTAAGGTTCGACGCCTTTTACAGCGGATTCCTGGGTTCGTTCGAGCAAATACGCATCGTAAACGAATTTGTCGCCGGTTTTTCCCCTCCCGTCGTCGTTATTGACCCTGTCATGGGAGACAACGGCGTCATCTATAAGACGTACACGCCAAAAATGTGCGAGGGCATGAAATCGCTTGCCGCGATCGCCGATGTCCTGACGCCCAATCTTACCGAAGCCTGCCGGCTTGCAGGAAAAGCCTACGACCCTTTCAGCGTTTCTTCAAAGGACATCGAAGCCCTCGCACACACTATTGCGGATATCGGAGCCAAACGCGTTGTTATCACCGGTATCGAACGCGGCGGTCATCTCCTAAACTGCATACTGGACGAAAACGGCTACAATGAACGTGCGGTGGAGTTGCTCCCTTTCAGGATGAACGGTACAGGCGACCTGTTTGCCAGCGTGCTCACCGGCGGACTGCTCACAGGACACACGCTCTTCGAGAGTGTGGACAGCGCGGCCGCGTTCGTGCTTTTTACGATGAAAAAGAGCCGCCATATGCCGGATGCCCACCGGCGCGGCGTATGCTTTGAGCCTTACCTGCACTTGCTTGCAGGCGGTGTATTCAACAATGTCCGCTCAGGCGGTTAAAGCCTGGCCTGGTATAGCACGGACGCGACGGCAGGTCGGCCAGCTTACCCTTTTGCGTTCATGCCTGCTGCGATCTTCTCCTGCGTCTCGTTGAGTATCCTGAGTGCGCGAAAGAACTTTCTCATTTCGTCCTGAGTCAATACGCTCAGCCTGTCGAAGACATGCGTATGCAGCTGTTCATACATCGAGACCGCGGTTTCCCTGCCTTTTTCTGTCAGCGCCAGTCCTGTCTTGCGATGATCATCGTCGCTTACCAACCGCCTGATCAATCCCTTTTTCTCGAGTTCATTGGCCGCATAGGTAAAAGATCCGCTCTCCAGGTTTGCCAGTTTGCTGTAATACTTCATGGGAAAGCCTTCATGCTGATAGATAAACAGCAGTGTTTTCTTTTGCGTCAGGTTCAGCTTCTGCTCAGTTTTTGCCGTAAACCCTTTGAGAATCGTCGCGGGTAAAGACGTAAATATTACCAGCAAATCCGTTACGTCTTCTCGTAGCAGTTTATCCATTGTGGCAAACCTCTTTTCCGGCATGGTTTGAGATGAAAATGTTTAAGCAAGCCTGTAGATAATATAAACAAACTGAAACCCGCATGCGGCTGTGATACTATGAGTGGTGTTCATTCAGGTACATATAAATATAACATATTTCGACAATTTTTGCATCAATAATTCTGTTTTGCTGCCATTATCAGCATTTGCTGGATTTAGGGTAAAACCTTAGTATCTATAAATTATTGATCGCCCAAAAAACAGGCGCTACACAGGTTTATCATACCTGTGTAGCATATTTGATTTAAATTTCTGAATGTATTAATTGCTAATATTCAGCCTTTTTCAGGAACATCCTGTATGCTGTATAAATCATGATCATGCTGTAGACAGCGCCGATGAGGAGATATATCGGGTAGCTCAGGTTCGCGCTGTTCTGAATCGGGAAAAACAGCAGCATGATGCCCTTTACCGCCCAGAAGTTGGGAAAAATTCCCAGTACATATTGCAGCCCTCCCTGAAATACCTCAAGGATCAATACCACCGGAACGAGCGCGATGATGCCGGTCCCCTTAATATAGGCAAACCCCTCGACCTTGTTTTTTGCAAACGCTCCCTGGAAAAGCGCGAGCGCAGGAATCATCAGCGCACTGACGGCGGCAAAGGACAGCATTTCAAGAACGGATACATTTTCAAAAAGCGAGATGCCGCCGATAGAGTACTTATCGCCCGCGATAAGCTTCGTCCCCAGCAAGATGAGTACAATGCCGATCACCGCCATGATATAGACATATATCATCTTGAATCTTACATAGCCTGATGCGCCCACGGGAGTAACGGCAATCGTTTTGAGCGTATTCTCGTCCTTATGTTCCAGAAGAAGGAAAGTCGCCATTGCGGCGAGGAAGTAGCCCCCGATCGTCAGTACAATAATGAGAAGCAACAGCATCGTCATCCGCAGCGCCGCCTCGTCCGCCGGGTTCATGGACTGGAAAATAAGCGGGAATACGAACGCCGAGAGCATAAGGATAATGACCGGAAACATGCACATAAACAGGTTTATGGGCGTCCGCACGATGGTTTTGGCCTCATATTTCAGTAAATAAAGATACTTGCCCATCGTTTTACCTCCTTACCGCATTGTCTTTGAACTTCGGATACACGGCGAACTTCAGGAGTGCCGCGGACAGGAGCATGAGGTAGACGCAGGCTGCGAGCGCCTTCCCAACATCGTAGCTGCCCAGTATGGCCGCCGTGATCAGGTTGCTCGAGGAATGCGAAGGCGAGAGCATGACGATCCACTCATACTTCATGTCTATTACGCCGAACGCGAGGAGTATGGTCGGAACCGTGAAGGGCAGGAGATAGACCATCAGCAGGCCCAGCATGGAACCGAAGTCCTTGCTGCAAAGGGCAAGAAAGAATCCGATAGCCGCATGCGCCAGGCCTGCAATGGCCACGAACAAAAGGAGGGCGGCATAGTTGAACGTGATGCCGTGGATGATGAAAAGCGCGGCCGACATCACGATGGCGGACTCTAAACCAAGCACCATGGATGCCGCGATCTTGGAAAATAAAATCTCTCTTATGGATACCGGCATCACGAGCATCGACTTGATGGTCCCATCCTGCTTTTCCAGATGGCTCGACGCGCCGATAAGCAGGATGAGCATCATCGTTATATCCACGAAGACCAGCAGCGGCGCGATAAACAGCGCGTCCTCCCTGGAAACGAACAAAAGCAGTATAACCCATAAACATGACGTGGCGAAGCTGACGGGAAGTATCTTGTAGGAAACGAGCCGCCGCATTTCGCCTGCGAAAAGCCGCCGGAATCCGCTCATTTCAGATCAACCCCTGTCATCATGATGAATATCTCCTCAAGTGAAGTCTCGCCGCTGTGAATCGTCTCGATTTTTTTGTTTTTCAATATGGTTTGGAATTCCTCATTGGCGCCGATGTCCTCCAGCGGAAATACCGCTTCTGAGGTGGCGCCGTTATCTAGATATTCCACCCGGACCTCGCGCTTTCCGTACTTAATTTTGAGGTCCCTCGGCGTCGATATTTCGTGCAGCCTGCCGTCAACACAGAATGCGACGCGGTCGCAGAGCTGCTCCACATCGTTCATGAGATGCGTGGTTAAAAATACGGTCCCGCCCTGCGCGCGGAATTCGGAGATGATGTCTTTGATGATCCGCGCGTTTTTAGGGTCAAGGCCGTTTGTGACCTCGTCAAGGAACAGCACGCGCGGGTCGTTGAGCATCGCGCGCACGAAGTTGAGGCGCACCTTCATTCCCTTTGAAAATGCGCCGACTTTTACATCCCGGTGCTCCCACAATCCCACGCGTTCCATCAATGCTTTTATATCCGCCGTTTTTTTATAAAACCCCGAAAAGTATTTCATGTTCTCCATTGCGGTCAGTTTCGTAAAATGGACGGGCACCTCAAACCCGACGCCCACATCCTCGTAAAACGACGTGCCGACGGTTTTTAAATCCCTGCCAAAATACCGTATGCTGCCGGAATAATCCTCGAGCAGCTTGAACAGTATTTTCTGGGTGGTGGATTTGCCTGCGCCCGAAGGCCCGAGCAACCCGAATATCTCCCCTTCGCGCACGTCGAAGGATATGCCTTTGAGAGCCTCCACCTTTGAGGCCGGATACCTGTAACGTAAATCCTCGATGCAAAATGCAGCGTTCATATATTTGCCTCCTCTTTTGCCCCGATGCCGTTTTGCATAAAATCAATGATCTGGTCAACCAGAACGATAACCTCCTCGGGACTTTCGCCGGGTGAAAGGAATTTATCGACGTTCATCAGGAATATCTCCAGTATTTTTGCCATAAAATCGACGCCATAGCGGCCGTCCAGCTGCCCAGCCTGTCTTGCGGCGCTTATAAGAGGTCCGAATCCCTGGCTGAAATCGTAAGGGAAAAACTGCATTATCCGCGTCCTTTGCCCGTTGTCAAGCTCCATGACCCTGTTATAAAGGTGATGCATCCGCTCATCGACGAACATGAAATCCATGGTAGCCCTGAAAAGCTGCCTTAATGTTCCAAAGAAATCTCCCATGTGCTGTTTCTGCTGCAGATATTTAGAAAAAAACGATATCTTCTTTTGTACGATTATATCGACCATACACAGATATAAGCCGAATTTATCGCCAAAATGATGATACAGGCTTCCCTTGCTCATTTGCGCAGCCTTGAGAATATCATTCAATGAAGCGTCTTCAAATTTCTTCATTGAAAATTCGTCGATGGCGGCCTCCAGGAGGTGAGGGTAACGCAAAAGCGGGTTACCCTCTCCCAGAATTCTCCTATAATCAAAATAGTCCTTCATTTGCGCTCCCCGGCCTATTCATCGTCTGCAAACCTCTTCTTTGAAGCTCTGTTCCTTCTGATCCTGTTGAAGACGGCGATCTTTATTGTTCCGATAGCGACTACTCCAATCCCGATAAGCACCCATCCCCACCAAGGCATAGGGACCCCTCCTTCATGTAAATTAGACCATGCGGTCTATACCGTATGGTCTAATCATAGCACAGGAAAGCAGCACTGTCAACTATTCTGAGGAAAAGAAGGGCGCTTTGATTCACGTCCCGCAAAACAGTTCGCAAAACGTAAAAGCAATCCGTATAACAACAAGCACGCCTTGAACCAAAGCTCAAGGCGTGCTTGTTCCGATACTTCTTATACCAGAATCATTTGACAAAATATGGCGTTTTACAGGGAGCGTTCCAGTATTTGAGTGTCTCGTCCGTCATCCTTGCAATAAACATCTGAAAACCGGCCGTCTCCTGCACGGTCAGTATCTCGTCAACCCAGCTCGCAACGGTTTTCATGCCTTTTTCCTCAAGATACCCGTACGCTTTTCTGAATACGATAAAGAGCTCCATCAGCGTGGCGGCACCCAGGCCGTTGACAACAAGCATGAGTTTCTCGCCGGGTTTTATATTGAGATCATGAAGCAGGATATCCGCCAGTTTCACCGCGGTTTCATCCGCTGAAAGCATTTTGCCGCAGAAAATGCCTTTTTCGCCGTGCTGTCCCATCCCGATCACCATCTCATCCTCATTTATAGAGGCAATGAGTTCTCCTGTGACCGGGTGTGTTGCTCCGCTTGCCGCCACTCCAATCGTAGCCATGTTATCTGCAAAATCCTGTGCAAGCTTGGCAATCTCGTGTAGCATCCTGCCTTCCGCAGCCGCTGCGCCCGCGATTTTATAGAGAATTACCGCTCCGACAAGCCCCCTCCGGTTTTCCCTGAGTGTATCCGAAGCATCGTCCCGCGTTACGATTTTGACGCAACGCACGCCTTCTTTTTTGGCAAGGTCCATTACAACGTTTGCTGTAAGCATATCCCCCGGATGATTGCCTACGATGTACAGGACGCCCTTGCCCTTATCGGCAAGTTTCAGGGCTTCAAAGGAGGCCTCGGGGCCGGGCGCTGCAAAGATATCCCCGGGGACCAGTATATCCAGCATGCCTTCTCCGACGAAGCCGACCATACCTGGTTCATGGCCGGTTCCGGCCATAGAAACGATGGCAACCCTGTCCGCATCTTTTAAAGCTTTGTTCACGATGAGCCTGCTATGCGTCAGTTCAACCGTGTCCTGATGGGCGAGCGCAAGGCCCTCAAGCAGCTCCTGCACCAGGGTTTCCGGCTTATTAATAAATTTTTTCACAATGGTTTCCCCTTTAAGGCTTGTTCTGAAATACCTCTATGTAAAAAACGGTTTTTCTCATGTACAAGGCTTGCCAACCGTAAATGAATTTCTCGGGATATGGCGGTACGTAATGCTGTTACAACTCCATGTTATATTCTTTCCATCGCATAAGTCAAGAAAGGAACGTACAACGGCGGAAATTTCAATGTTATCAATCTGCCGGTTGCGCAGAATAAGAAAAGATAGGCTGGCTGGTACGTGGCCATATCGCCCCGTTGCGCCTATCCGTTCCATATCATATATTGTTGTTGGCCCGCATGGATTTTATGCCCTGACCAGATAAGGCGTTTTACACGGAGCGTTCCAGTACGCTAAGGTTTCCTCCGACATCCGTGCGATAAAAATCTGGAAGCCTGCCGTTTCCTGTACGGTCAGTATTTCATTGACCCAGCTTGCGACAACCTTCATTCCCTTTTCTTCAAGATATTTATACGCTTTTCTGAATACGATCAGCTGTTCCATCAGCGTAGCGGCTCCCAGGCCATTAACAACCAGCATCAGCTTCTCGCCGGGTTTTATGTTAAGATCATCAAGCAGAATATCCACCAGCTTCACCGTGGTTTCATCGGCGGATAGAATCGCACTGCTGTAGACGCCCTTTTCGCCGTGCTGCCCCATCCCGATCGCCATTTTATCGTCGTCTATGGAAGCAAGCTCCTCTCCGGTGGTCGGATGCGTGCATCCGCGCATGGCAACCGCAATGGTTGCCATATTGTCAACGAAATCCTGTGACAGTTTTGCGATCTCTTCAAGGGATTTGCCCTGTGCCGCCGCCGCGCCCGCAATTTTAAAAAGAATCACGCTTCCGACAAGGCCGCGCCGTTCGTTCGCTTTTTCTCTGGGCGCATTGGAAACATCCTCCTGAGAAACAATCTTCACCACATGCATGCCTTCGTTCCTTGCCATTTCCATCGTCATGTTTCCGGTCAGCATATCGCCTGGATGGTTACCGACGACAAACAGAACGCCCTTCCCTTTATCGGCAATCTTCAGGGCTTCAAAGCTGGGTTCGGGGCCGGGCGCCGCAAAAATATCTCCGGGGACCGAAACGTCCAGCATACCTTCTCCTACAAAACCGCTGAATCCCGGCTCGTGACCCGATCCCGTCAAAGAAACGATAGTGACTCTGTCCGCATCTTTCAGGGCTTTGTTCACAATAATCCTGCTGCTCGTCAACTCGATGAGGTCCTGGTTCGCAAGCACAAGCCCTTCCAGCAGTTCCTGCTCCAGGTTTTCAGGCTGATTGATAAATTTCTTCATTTTCATTTCCGGTAAACCCCCAACCATTCTTTTAACTGCGCATTACGCCAAAGTTTATATTGGTTAATAGGAATGGTATCACCAATTAAATAGATTTCATCCTGATTACTTCCTGGGCCAGATCTTCGGTCATGATGGCATGTGTTATGATGCCTGTCCTCAATGCGCCGACGATCCTGCTCGCCATGGAATCGCACGGACAGATTGCAACAACCCGCTTGATGGAAGATAACGTTTCAATGGGCATTTGCAGTGTGTAATCGTGTTCTCCCCGGATAAACTTTCCGTCCTTATTGAAAAAGTGTGAAATGACTTTGCCCACCGCTTTTTGGTTCTGCAGTTCCTTGCCAAACCTGAGCGCCGTTGCGTGATCGGGAACGGACGGAAAACCGCCTACAACAAAGAGCACCGTATCGATCATGCTCCATGCTTTTTCGATTTCCCTGTAATTATCCGTGTTGATGTATTGCGCTTTTTCCTGTTCGGTTGCAACGAACGCGGGCGCGTGCCAATAAACAGGCCTTAATCCGCTTTTCATGGAAAAGGCCGTGATCAGTTCGTTGGGATGATACGCCCGGTTGGGTATGGACGCGGTGCCGATCAGTGGACAAACGGTGCCGTTGGATACTTTTTTGACCTCTACCTCCGCATACCGCTGGATGATCTTGTCCATAATATAGCCCCAGCCAAGGCCCAGCGCTTTGATCTCGCTCATGGTATCCGCCAGGTAATTCACCGTTTGATTGACCAGAGCCTCTTCATTCACGATTTTTGAGGTTCCGCTCGGAATGACGAGCCCGCCGCTGAGGCTGTAAATGTTTTTCAGTTGGTTCAAGAGTATTTCGTTGTTGGTCATCGGTTCTTTGATGTGTATTTCAACGATGCCCATATCCTTTGCCTTGCTGAGCAGGTTGCTTATCAAAGGACGGGACACGCCGATTTTTTCGGCAATTTCCGCCTGCGTTTTATTTTCTTCATAATACATTTTTGCTACTTGTATTAGTCTGACGGTTTCTTTATCCATTCCTGTTACCTTAATTCAATATTCTGGGCGCTGGTTTGTGTATTCATAGATTATCCTACGCGCTGACATTTGTCAAACGCATTCAAAAATATGAATGCAGCCTAATACGAAACGCTTTCATTAACGTGCGCGGACGGAGGCTCCGCCAAACATTACACTCCCTGTCAGAAGCAATTTCTTTTGCTGATGGTCCGATGGCCTGGTTTTGTTCTCAACACCGCCTAAGATCGGCGTTACCCTGACTTCTACCGCCCAGTTTTCGGGTACGATAATATCTGCGCTGCCAAACAGCACAAAAACATCAACCACGGCAGCCTCATTTTGAATACCGGCCTGCGTCATGTCCAATTCTACGCCCCCGAACGTTGCCGACACCGATATTTTTTGTACGTTTTGGTCCCTGACGGCTTCCTTGGTTTCGCCGAATATGGCGGAATACCTGACCCCGTCACCTGTGGTATAATGGCGCCTTCTCCCTCCGAATGCGCTAAAAATGGTAACGAGCGCAATAAGTATGATCACGGTAGGCCAGATATACATGGGCGGGATATAGCCGATTACATTCAGGTTTCTGAACCAGCTTGAGTTTCCTTTCGCCGCCGAAAACGATGTCGCTCTCCTGCAGGTCGGTTGAAAAGGCGTAGCTGATGAAGTTTTTTCGCCGCGCTCGGGCCTGGCCTTGTTCCTGCGCGTGCCCCAGGCGAAATAGGGGGAGCCATGGAGCTGGACAAAGAAATCCCTGAATCGCAAAGCGATCAGGGATTATGGGCGGAGCGTCATTTGCTCCGACGTGGCGGAAAGGGAGGGATTCGAACCCTCGGTACGCTATTAACGTACACACGATTTCCAGTCGTGCGCCTTAGACCAGCTCAGCCACCTTTCCATGCGTCTGTATTCAGTTGTATGCGCGGCTTCAATCGCAATTCATACGGATTCCGAGCCGTCCCAATTTACGGTTTTCAGCACGCTCGAATATTATACCATAACTCAAGCTCTCTATCAAAATGTTTTTTGTGCCTGGAATTGCCGGATCTTTTTCCTGGCGTATATTTCCATTCGCGCGTTTACATAACTGTTACACAGAATGGAATACTAACACTAACAAAGGATTGATCCTTTATAAGGCTTCGGACAGTCAACGTAAAATGCTGCATTTGATCGATGAGCGGATCATCGGCTGACAAAATGCCGGGAGCATAGGATTCAACGTTGGGTTACAGTTGACATTCTCAACAAGCGATTGTTTCCTTGGGAAGGTTCCATGCAGGCTTAATTTACCCGTTGCCCGGATTGTATCCTTGTTAATGCAAAAACGCCCGGTCCATGATCGAGGCGTTTTTGCGCATAGTATAGCTCCCCTACATTTTTTCCACGCGCTCAATGCTCTTTGTGCTTCCAATAAGCACCACAATATCGCCCTCGCGGATGATGTCCGTCCCCTGCGGGACGATAAAAACATTGTCCTTCGTTTTAATGGCAACTACATTCAGGTTGAAGCGCGCCCGCAAATCTAGCTTTATAAGCGATTTGCCTACCCAGGCGGCCGGAGCCTTGACCTCAATGATCGAGTACTCGTCCGTCAGCTCGATCAGGTCGAGCACGCTTTGGGAGAATAGCGTGCGCGCAACGCGTATACCCATGTCGCGCTCAGGAAATACTACTTTGTCGGCGCCGATTTTATACAGTATCTTAGCGTGCAGCTCGCTGTTGGCCTTTGCCACTACGAACGGGATGCCGACCTCCTTGCACATCAGCGTAACGATCAGGCTGGCATTCTGGTCGGCGCCTGTGGAAACGACCGCCACGTCGAAGTTGCCCGCGCCGATTTGCTTGAATGCCTGCTCATCCGATGCGTCCATCTGCAGGGCCTGCGTGACCTCATCTGCAACGTGCTCGACATTCTCCAGGCGGTTGTCGATGGCCAGCACCTCACAGCCAAGCATTGCCAGCGTTCGCGCCAGACTGGTGCCAAAACGGCCCAAACCAATAACAAGTACCTGTTTTTTCATTTACAAACCCTCTTTTTCTATCAGCCCACCATGAGCCTGTCTTCAGGATAATGGATCTTGCATGAGGCCGTGTCTATCCGCCTGGCAAAAGCCATTGTCAGCGTCAGCGGTCCGAGCCTTCCCGCAAACATCGTAACAATCAGCATAAGCTTGCTTATGGGTAAAAGCGTTGGAGTGATCCCCTCGCTCAAACCTACAGTACCGAACGCCGAGAATACTTCAAACAGGATGCTTTCAAAATGCTTGCCTGTTCCTGCTTCAGCGATAAAGACCACCAGGCTTGAGATGAACACGAGCGTGAGCGCAAGGGCTATAATGCCAACGGAACGCATGATGACATCGCGCGCGCACTTCCTCCCCAGCATGTTCACTTCCCCACGGCCCCGCATTGCAGCTACAGCGGTCTTGAATATCACGTATGCCGTGGTGGTTTTAATACCGCCGCCGGTGGACGCCGGCGACGCGCCGATGAACATGAGCAGCATACACCCAAGCTTGGATGCATAAGAAAGCGTACCCTGGTCTATCGTGTTAAAACCGGCTGTACGGGCCGTAACGGATTGGAAGAAGGCGCCCATAACCTTTGACCCGCCTTCCATGCCGGCGTGTCCCAGCGTAGCCGGATTACCCGATTCCATGATAAGGAAGAGCGCAGCCCCGGCAATAATCAAAAATCCGGTCATCTTCAGCACGGCTTTTGAGTGTGTGTCCAGCTTTTTGAACGACCGCTTGCGCCATATATCGGAAATCACCACAAACCCCAGTCCGCCGAAGATGATGAGTCCCATGACCGTGATATTGACGATTATATCATCTTGGAAGGGGATCAACGACTGATAATTCCCTATCAGGTCAAACCCGGCGTTACAAAAGGCGGAGACCGCATGGAAGACGCTGAAATACAGTCCTTTTGCAAAACCGTAGACCGGTATAAAGCGCGTAGACAGAAGAAGGAAGCCCAGCCCTTCCATGATGAATGTCAATAAAAGCACCCGTCGTACGAGCCGTACCATTCCCGCGTTGGTGTCCTGGTTGAGGGACTCCTTTATTACCAGGCGTTCGCTGAGTGTAATACGCTTTCTGGCCAGCATGAAGGCAAGGCTCGCGATGGTCATGAATCCCAGCCCCCCTGTCTGGATGAGCAGGAGTATGACAATCTGGCCGAAAAGCGAATATGTCGTCCCCGTATCCACCACTACCAAACCGGTAACGCATACGGCAGAAGTGGCTGTGAACAGCGCATTGAGCAAGCCGACGGATCTCCCGTCGCGCGTAGCGAACGGCAGGGACAAGAGCAAGGCGCCGGCAACAATAACGAGAAAGAATCCGAGTACAACAGTCTGGGTGGAGCTGAGACGCAATCCCTTTTTCAATGCTGCCATATCCTGCGCTCACCTTCTCTCCTGTTTTCCTGACGGTCTCCCGGGAAGAAACGCTCAGAAACATTGGCCTCAACGTCATACTCCATATGCCAGTCCTCTCCGGTCAGCATCGACATTTGGCCAATACAACCCAATGTTCCGGCTAACGTATTCTTTCCCTCCCAACACGAAAGCACCGCCTCCAGGCACATGCACGCAAAAGCGGAGGCTTCCTCCTCTATCATTGTAAAAGAGAGGTCTCTCTCCTGGCTTTTATCCCAGGGAAGCGACCACGGTTGCCTTTTTTCATTTAAATAATCATCTTTTATGATATGCACATCCGCATAAAACAGCGCAAGCAGATCATCTTTCAGGCCCCAACGGCCGGCTGCCGTCTCCAGAATGCGCTTTTTTATCCCGAACCGGCTCAGGGAGAGCCTGAACGCACGCCGCATCTCGGTCAGCGCCTGCTCCAGCTCCCTTTGGGATATATGCGTATTGTAAACATTTTGAAGCAGTGTATGCCAGAAGACGGTTATCGCTTTTAGCTGCGCCTTTTCCACGTTGCCTAAAAGCGTATACAGCGGCGTACGCGACGGGTCAAAGCCGTCCCGTAGCATCAGGCATCTATCGATTGCCGATTCAAACTGCAAATGGTACCTTTTTTGATTGCAATGGTGAAATACATAGGGGTGGGTATAGGCATCCAGGGCATAATGGGTGATGTACCCGAGAAAATATGCGCGTACGGCATTGTTTTTTACTTTTAAGGTTAACATAAGCGCCTCGCGCATCATCTGGCCTATCTTCTGGCTGTGCAGCGTCTTTGCAAGGTTCATCCATGCATCTGTATCGACGCCGGGGCGCATCATATGATAATAGCAAAAATCAGGGCCCTGGCACCCCAGCAAAAACGCTTCCCTGTGTGTATCCAGCATCTCCTCGCCCTGCCTGCCCGAAGCCTTTAGCGCGCGGAACCCGAAGGCGTAATGCGCGTATATTCCCGGCAATAGCCTGTCTCCCCTCTGTGCGTCGTCACTATATTTTATCAGCAGCATTCTCCTTTGTAAATGCCGTCAGGCTGCGAAAAGCTTTCGTTTTTGTGTACCTTATCTTTTTGTTTTGCGTTATGTGTTGCTATCTGTTGCACGGTCCAGTATCCTAGTAATATTGAGGAAAAGGAGGGTTTTACATTGGCTGGTGAAAAAAGCTTTGAAGGCATCCGGGATTTTGCGCTGATGCAGGGTTTTGACAGGGTCATTGCAATGCCTCCCCAAAGATTTGCAAGGTGGCAAGCGGCCATGGACACCGTGGGGCCCGACCACAGGGCGCTAAGCCTTTCTGCAGACCCTTTTTCGATCCTGCCTTCGGCCACGGCGATCCTCATCATGATCAAGGGATATGTGCCCTTTTCCGATTTTCCGAGAGGGTTCGGGCATGTACCAAATTATTATTTGCTGACGCAGCATACGTACAAATGGACACAGGCCGTCGCTGCATTTATCGAGGCCGGGTCGGATGCAAAAGCCGTCGCATCGCCCAAGCTGCCGCACCGCTCCTCGGCAATTCTTGGCGGAGCAGGCTGTCCGGGCTTCAACCAGCTGCTCTTTATCCCCGGTTTTGGCAGCTATACAAACATAGCGCTGATCCTCACCGACGCGTTCAAAGCGCCTGTACAGGAGCTTGCGGCGCCTGTACCAGCGCTATGCAACGGCTGCGGCGCCTGCGCGCGCGCATGCCCCACGCAGGCGATTAAGGGAGACGGAACATGGGATTATACGCGCTGCCTGCGCCATCATATGGCGGCGAATGATTTTCCTGAGGAGTCGCGTAGCAAGCTGACATCGCTTTTGGGATGCGACATCTGCCAGAACGCCTGCCCCGTAAACCAACGCGTATGTGCGCCTGCTTCCGCTCCCGATGAAATTGTATCCGCATTTGAACTGGGCGCCGTAGTGAACCTGAAAAATGACGCGCCTTTAACAAAGCATATCGGAGAGCTGGTCGGAAAAAACCTTGTGCGCGGGAACCGCCTGGTCAACCAGGCGCTCATACTCTGCGTGAACCAGGGCCTGACAGAGCATAAGCGAACAATCAAAAACCTGCTGCGCGACGAGAACCCTGTGACCGCATCCCTGGCAGGCTGGGCGCTGGAGCGTTTGG
>JBMOLJ010000029.1:0-1966 GCA_049324235.1 Bacillota bacterium | reverse complement strand
GCGCGCCCTGTGCGGTCTGTTCGTCCTGGAGCGGGTGCAGGCGCTGAAACACCCCCGCAGCCTGCTCGTTGGACTTTGGGCTGTATTTCATCGTGCAGGAACCCAGCGGATAAAACCCGTCGTCCACGCCGTGGTTCCGGCGCGCAAGGGCCGTGTAGTGGCGCGCCAACTCGATTTCGCTCACTTCGGGCAGCCCGGGCGGCTGCTGCCGGAGCATGCGCGGAAGCGGGGCTTCGTATTCCGGTACGTCGCAGGCCGGAAGCGTCGCAGTCCTGCGCCCGGCCGCGCCGCGCTCGAAGATCAGCTTAATGGTATCGCTCATTTCGCCATCGCCTCCAGTTCCCGGACGAGTGCGTCTATCTGCGCGCGGGTGTTCATCTCGGTCGTACAAAACAGTACGCAGTCCCTGTATTTTTCATGTACCCTTCCAAGATTGTACCCGCCGATGATGTCTTTTTTCAGCAGTTCTTTGTTCATCGCATCAGGGTCAACAGGCACGCGTACGGCAAATTCATTAAAAAACTGCGTGGGCCACAGCGCTTCGAATCCGTTGAGCTCCGTGATGCGCTCCTGGAGGTAATGCGCGCGGTTATAGCTCAGCCTCGCCGCCTCATGCAGCCCCTGCGGGCCCATGGCCGCAAGATAGACGGCCGCCGTCAGAGCCGTATGCGCCTGGTTTGAGCAGATGTTCGACGTGGCTTTTTCGCGGCGGATATGCTGCTCGCGCGTCTGGAGCGTGAGCACGAACCCGCGCCTGCCCTCCTTGTCCTTCGTCTGGCCGACTATGCGCCCCGGGAATTTTCGCATATACTCCTGCTTCGCCGCCATGAATCCGGCATACGGTCCGCCGAAATAAAGCGGGTTGCCAAGCTCCTGCACGTCGCCCACAGCGATATCGGCGCCAACTGCCCTTGGGGCGGCAAGCATCCCAAGCGAAACGGGGCTTGCCGAGACGATGAGCAGCGCGCCCGCCACATGCGCGATCCGCGCGGCTTCCTGAATCTCCTCCAGACACCCGAAAAAATTGGGGTTTTGCACCAAAACGGCACATACGTCGTCATGCAGGGCCTGAAACAGCTTTTTCAGGTGCGTCCTGCCCTGGTACATGCCGATGCTGTGGACGCGCATGTCCGTACCGGCTGCATATGTTTCCAGAACCGAAACGGTCTGCGGATGCACGGCTTCGGATGCCAGCAGGGTATTCCGCCCGGTCACGGCGCGCGCCATCAGCATGGCTTCGGCGGCGGCGGTCGCACCGTCGTATACCGACGCGTTGGCCACGTCCATTCCCGTAAGGCGGCAGATCATGCTCTGGTATTCAAACATCGCCTGCAGCAGCCCCTGGCTCATCTCGGGCTGGTAGGGCGTATAAGCGGTAAGGAACGCGCTTTGATCGGCAAGATCGGATACCACGGAGGGAATGAATCTGTCGTACGCCCCTGCGCCCAAAAAAACGGCGCAGTCCTGCCTCGTATTGCCGGCAAGACGCCGCATTTCGGCGAGCATCTCCATTTCGCTCATGCCTTCGGGCAAATCAAGCGGTTCCTTTAAACGGACCCCCAGGGGAACCTGCGCAAACAGTTCCTCCATATCCGCAAGGCCGATGGCCTGCAGCATTTCTTCTCTTTCCCGTCCGGTCGACGGCGCATAATTCCCCATGCTCAATTGTCCTCTTTCAAAAACGCCTCATAGGCTTCGGCGTCCATCAGCGTATCGGGCAGTTCCCCGCCGTCCATCTCCAGCACGGCGATATGCTGACCGTACGGGTCCTCATTGATAAGCCCCCAGTTTTCCAGGAGCGCCTCGTTTACCTCGACGACACTGCCCGCAAGCGGGGTATAGACATGCGCCACCGCTTTGACCGATTCGATGACCGCGATGGAATCACCGGGATGGAATTTTTTTCCAATTTCCGGAAGCTCGACAAAAACAACATCGCCGAGTTCCTCCTGCGCGTGTTCTGTGA
>JBMOLJ010000028.1:0-2007 GCA_049324235.1 Bacillota bacterium | reverse complement strand
AGTTCCTGTTTCGCGTCTTCCATCGATTTGATAAGCTCGACATCCCTGCGGGAAACGCGAATCAGGCGTGTCCTGTCCCTGAAATAGTTTTTTACCTCGCCCACGATGGCGGGCATTCCGAACACGGGAAACTTGACGCCCCTGCTCACGTCAAACCGGTCGAACGCCTTGAGCATGGCCAAAGAGGCAACCTGGAACAGATCGGCGTATTCCACGCCGCGCCCGGAGAATTTCCGTGCGACGATCTCTGCAATATGTACGAACCGTTGGAAAAGCTCGTCGCGCGCTTGCATATCACCGCATTGAAGATAGCGCTCAAAAAGCTTTGTTTCTTCCGGGTCGATACTGTGCATATTCGGCCGTTCGGTCACCGTATACCCCTCCCCTGACTCAAAGGGATGCCCGTTTTTGAATGGATATGCTATGAATAAAGCCGTTCTCGCTGCCCACCGTCGCATCATCCATCAGCGCCTGCAGCAGATAGCGGCTTAAATCATTGTCGTTCTCCGGTTCTTCATCCGTTTCTGAGGCTTTCCCCTGTGCCTGGACAGTGGCATGGAACACTTCTGATGTGATTTCAAAATCAAGCGTTATGTCGTCGATGACCCACGGCTGGTTCATCAGCATGATGCACGCTTCCGCAACCGCGGCTTTTACGTCTTCGATTTCTTCGACGTTGAACCCCATGCGGTTGGCAAGCCCCGCGGCTGTCAGGCGCACGACCAGCAGATACTCCGGTTGTGCCGGGATACGCAATGTGACGATGTCTTTTTTCATTGCGCTTCCCCTTCCATGAAGAATATTTTTTCCAGCCCGGTTATCGTAAACAGCTTGCGGATATACGGTTTAAGGTTAATAATGCGGATACCCTTGTCATAGTCTTTGGCCTTTTTCAAAAGCGCAACGAGCGCGCCCAGGCCGGTGCTGTCTATATAGTTCAGTTCCTTGCAGTCGATTACGATATCGGACTTATGCGTCTCGATCATGAAAGCCAGCTTTTCTTTAAGCTCGGGTGCTGCATAAATATCTATGTCCCCCTTGAGGCACGCCGTCAACTCATCTGTTTTGGGATCATATGTTGCCTCTACCACGCACAACACCCCTTCAAATCATATTGTTTGAGCCGGAAGAACTTTTCATGTACAGCATTCGACCAAAAATCTAAATTGTCTACAATCCTATACATTTTATTATAACTTTCTTTTTTACAACTTGCCATAATTTTCTTCTAAAAAATTAATTATTTCGCCCCTGAAATGCTTTGAAAACCCTTTTCCCAAGGCAAAAAAACAAGCCGCCGATAGTTTTCGGTTCGTTAATATTCATCGTGTTTTTTTTGCGGGCTCAACACCTGTTTTGCATAACTTTTGAAAAATTATGTAGATTAATCAGAGAAAAGCGCAGACAGCCTTTTTACCCGTTCGTCCATGCGCTTTTACTGTAACCATGCCTTAGGTTCTATCCGCATTCGCTGAGAAGCCGCTCGTACACTGCGAGCGTTTTCGCATCAAAACATACGAAAACCACGCGTTCAAGCGCATCGTTGTTCTCAAGGGCGTCCGTTACCGCCCGCACGGCAACCGGGGCGGCAAGCTCCACCGGGTACCCGTATACCCCGGTGCTGATGGACGGGAAAGCGACCGACCTCAGCCCAAGCTCCCTTGCGATGCGCATGCATTCGTTATAACAGGAAGCGAGCAGCTTAGGCTCATTCTTTGCGCCGCCCGCCCAGACCGGCCCCACCGTATGGATCACATGCCGCGCCTTGAGACGATAGCCCCCTGTTGACTTCGCCCTGCCGGTTTCGCATCCGCCCAGAGTCGCGCATTCCGCTACAAGCTCAGGCCCTGCCGCCCTGTGTATCGCGCCGTCCACGCCCCCGCCTCCCAGCAGCGAATTGTTGGCCGCATTCACGATGGCGTCCACGTCATATTTTGTAATATCCCCCTGCTCAGCGTATACCCTGCCCTTTGCACACGACATACCGGTACACTTCCTTTCCTAAAT
>JBMOLJ010000027.1:818-2051 GCA_049324235.1 Bacillota bacterium | reverse complement strand
TAGAGCCTGAAAGCTGTGTTCGGGCGGTCCTTCAGCGCTGTTTGGAACAATCCGTAGTCTTTTTCGGGGCTTACCTGGAAATCGTCGGCGCCCTGCAGGATGAGCGCCGGCTTTGTGTTCTGCAAGAGGAGGTCCTGCGGCAGGTGTTTTGCAAGGTCTTTGAGATAGTATCCGGGCATACCGAAAACGGTTAGCTGCTTTGCTTCCATGTCGGACATTGCTGTAAGCCGCTTTGCTTTCTGGAGTTCGTCGCTGATTTGCTTTTCCAGTGACGCACGTTGTTCTGCAGGGTACTGATTCAGCAGCGCCATGTTCTGGTCGTAGCACACTTCCCAGAGCGGACGCGAGGTTCCGGCCAGGAGGACCATGGCATGGAAATCTGCGCCCGCAGCGTCGATGCGCGGGATCAGCGTTGCGCCCAGGCTGTGCCCGATGCCGATGATGCGCGTTGCGTCGATGCGCGGGTCGCTTCGAAGCAGGGCGGCCGCGGCGACGGCGTCGTCCACGGATTCATCACGGACCGTGAAGGATTCCAGCGAATTGGCAATTTGTGAAGCGTGGGCGTATGTGCGCTTGTCAAAGCGCAATACGGCGATGCCGCGCTTCGAGAGGCCGTAGGCCAGATCGCGGAAAGGCGTGCACGCGCCGATCGTTTCGTCCATATCCGAGGGTCCCGATCCATGTACGAGGACGACGGCGGGTACGGGACCGGTTGCGCCGGAGGGCATAGTGAGGCGCGCGTCGAGTTCCCATTGCGTGCCCTCATTGAGTGTCAGCGCCGTTTCAGTGACGCCCGACGGCGGCGTAAGCGCCGGTGTCCGCGCGCCGGCTTCTTCCTCGTCCGCAGAGCAGCCGGCGAGCAATAGCATAAGGAGTATAGCGGAAATAAGCTTCATTGATTTCTTCATGCGCCTCTCCTTTAAGCCCTATCGTGGTCATAGGGCCACATGGTCGTTTCAGGCGTGGGCGAAGGCGTAAGCGTCGGTGCGGGCGTAGCTGTGGCCGAGGCTTCGGGCGATGCCGCCGGGCCGCAGGCTGTCAGGAGCAGCATATTACCGATGCAGAGCAGGAGAAGAATGCCGATGCAGAGCAGGAACGATAACGGTTTACGCATAGGATCACCTTTCAATTCTGGTTTCAGTCGTAGAATTCGTTATCCTGAGCGGTTTTTCCTGCTTCCAAAATGAATGGAACGAAGTATGTACATGTTCAAGACGCCATATCCATATTTCG
>JBMOLJ010000027.1:0-808 GCA_049324235.1 Bacillota bacterium | reverse complement strand
CCATTAGAATAAGAGGTATTATTGTGGAGATAGATCAGAATTTCCTTAAAAATTACTAGCTTACAAGGCGGCCGGAGCGGATCTTGAGCAGCTGGATGATCGCCCGCAGCGTGTTGTCGTCCGCTGGCGAAAGCGCCTGCCGCAGATCCTCGAGTTCCTGTTTGCTCATATTCCTCTTGCGTATATCTATTTCAATCGTAAATACACCGCTTGTTTTCAATGCAGCGGAAGGATTCGTCTCCGATGTACGGCCCAACAGATAGTCCAGGCTGACGTTGAAATAATCGGCTATACGCCGCTTAATCTGATCGTTGGGAGAACGGTGTCCCGATTCATATTGGGATAGCGTCGAATTCCGCACATGTAGAACGTTTGCAAATTGTGTTTGCGAAAGGCGTGCGTTCTGACGTAATTCCCTGATCCGCATGCCCAGAACATTATCCATAAAGGGGCTCCTTTCCGGCGGAGTTATGTTCAGTTAGTCAACCGCAAATAATGCGCTGAAACACCCAATGGCCATTTTTGCTGTAATTTAACGTAACGTATAATAATGCGCCAAAACACCCGGCATCATCGACGGATAAAAAGCGCTAGCATACTAGTCACCTATTTGCAGGGTTATAAACGAAAAAATAGAAATTCATGTTTATATAAGCGCGGATTTGCTGTAAAATATATGTACAGGGCGGAATAGGATTTATCCTGGAGGTGCGCAATGATACTGGTGACGGGTGCGACCGGCCATATCGGCAACGTTTTGGTCAACAAGCTTATGCACATGGGTGAGGAACTCAGGCTCCTGCTTCCT
>JBMOLJ010000026.1:0-2057 GCA_049324235.1 Bacillota bacterium | reverse complement strand
GGCAGGCGCCATTCTCATCTACGCCCTGCTGCCGATTTGGCCCAATACATCGGCAAGCGTAACATTTTTCAGCACGCGCTCCATGGCCAGCTGCGCCTCATGCAGTATATCGCCCAGCACATTCTGTATGTTTGCGCCCACAATGCACCGCGTATTCGGGTTCGGGTGTATGCTGAAAAGGGTATCCTCGTCAACAACCTCCACTGCGTCAAATATATCATAAAGCGTGATTTCTTCGGGCGGCAGCGCAAGGCTTGCTCCCGCAACGCCCGGGTGTGTGGTCACCAGCCCCGCCTTTTTTAGCTGCCCGATGATCCGGCGGATGCACACGGGATTGGTGTTCACGCTGTGCGCAAGGGTCTCCGATGTATTATGATTTTTGTTGGGGGGAAACTGCAACGCCGCAAGTATATGCACGGCAACCGAAAACCTCGAGGATATCTTCAATGTGATTCACCACCTGAAACAATAATAGTTACCTTTTGCGGGTCTGTCAAGATTACCTGTATTGTACCCTGCACCCGGGCTTCTCCGGCTGCGGGTATGCATTTTCGCGGCATGGATAAGGGGTTGACATTGCCAGGCTGTAATTATTATAATCACAGAGAGTAACCATAATCGTTACAGGCTTTGGCATATAAAAATTGAATCGGAGGTTTTGGCTATGAAACATTACCCCTCTCTGTTTTCGCCGGTCCGTCTCGGAACGCATCTGCTCAAAAACCGCATCATCATGTCGGCTATGGCCACGAATTCCTGCAATATCGACGGTTCGGTTTCCCCTGCCGTAATTGCGCATTATGCGAAGCGGGCACGCGGCGGCGTTGGAATGATCATTCTGGAGTTCATCTCGGTAGATTATCCGGCCGGCCGCGGGTCCCTGACCCAGCTTCAGCTCGCCGACCCCCGTGTAATCGCCGGATTCCACGCGATTGCCGATTCCGTACAGCCATACGGGACCAAGCTGCTCGCGCAGCTCCACCACGCAGGCGCGCGCTCGGTCAACGTACCGGGAGTCACGATCATGGGACCCATGGAAGATACATCCGGTAAGGCTCCTGTCCACGGGATGACCAAAGAGGACATTACATACCTCACAAATAAATTCGTAAAAGCCGCGCAGCACGCACAGCAGGCAGGCCTTGACGGCGTAGAGCTGCATGCCGGCCACGGGTACCTGTTGAGCCAGTTCCTCTCGCCGCTGACCAACAAGCGCACCGACGAATACGGCGGGGATGCTGCAGGGCGCGCCAGATTCCTCGTCGAGATCATCCAGGGGATACGGAAAGCCTGCGGCCCCGGGTTCCTTCTCAGCGTACGGCTCGCGGTGCGCGACTGGGATCCCAAGGGACAATCGCTTGAGGACGGCATAGAATTTGCCAGGATCATCGATGGGCAGGTTGACCTGATCAATATTACAACAGGCGCCAGATACGGGCACCTGGGCGCATCCGAGACGCAGGATAAGCCCGACGGGTTCCGCCTCGACCTGGCGCGTGCGGTGAAACCGCATGTGAACACCCCTGTTTCCATTGTCGGAAAGCTCCGCACCGGCCAAATGTGCGATAAGGTTATCGAAGACGGCGTAGCCGACCTGGTCGTAATCGGGCGCCAGCTGCTCTGCGATTCCGAATGGCCCAACAAGCTGCGCACAGGACGCGAAGCCGAGGTCCGCAAATGCCTTAATTGTATGGACGGCTGTTACTCCAGCCTGAGCGAAAATTCAGGCGTCCGCTGCGCCATCAATCCATATTGCGGATTCGATAACGTCTATGACGAAGGGAATCTGCCGCGTGTGGACACACCGAAGAAAGTCGTGGTCGTGGGCGGCGGTGTCACTGGCATGCAGGCGGCTTTGACGGCCGCCGAGCGCGGACACTCGGTTACGCTGCTCGAGAAAAGCGCTGCGTTGGGCGGACAGATGCATATTGCCAGCGTTCCTCCGCATAAGGAGATTCTTAATACAACGCCGGAGTACTTCGAAATGCGGATGAAGCAGGAGGGTGTCGATATAAGGCTGGGCATTGACGCTGATGCTGAGACCATAGCGTCTCTGG
>JBMOLJ010000025.1:0-17123 GCA_049324235.1 Bacillota bacterium | reverse complement strand
GGGCTGGGTGATGTCTCAGCATCTCCGGTATTGTCCTTGCCTTTTGCGGCCTTTTTATTTGCCTTTGTAGCGGCCATGATCTCCTTTACCGGCTTATCCAGCCAAGCAGTTACATCAACGGTCGCAGGGTCGCCCGTAGAAATGGCATATTTTTCTACCAGCATGAGCTTGCCGGGCGAAACGCCGTATTCCCTTGCCCGCGTCACCAGCTGCTGGCCGACGCAATCGCCCAAAACTTCCGCGCGGATCCGCAACCGTTCCGTCTTTTGTTCTATCTTGCGCTCGGCGGTTTGAAGCATCTCCTGCGCCCGCGTTTGATCCTGCGAAGTTGACGTGACCACGATGGCCGCATCCGTATCCGTGTCGATATATCCCTGTTCTGACAGTTCATTGACAACTTCATCCATAGCCGTGTTTACGTCGTCATTGATAATATCCAGTTTTTCAGCTATCTGCTCGGCATCCGCATTCATCGCAGCGACGCCGATCACCTTATTAAAGTAGTTGATCTGCAGCACCATGCTCGGATTTACATCCAGGCTCACTTCGGTATACGGCGTATAATACGCATAGGCGCCTCCCGCAACGAAAAGAACCATTGCCGCGGCAGCGGCCGCGCTGGCAAATTTTAATCTTTTAAACCTCAAATCGTGGGTTATAATCCGCTGCCCCACCTTGAAATTCCTGTTCCGAATCTTGATAAAGTCGCCATCGTCATTCACGACCACGGCATGCCTGCCGGTGATTTCCAAAACAACACTCTTCATTGTTTACCACCATCCTCGGCGCATTTTACGTATTGGGAAAGATATGTATACTCTCCTGAGAGTATCTCTGCCAAGCACACTATATAATTACGGTGCCGCGCAATCGTTTTTCGGGATGCTCCGGAAATGTTTTCCAGTTGCTGCACCGGCAGCTGCTTTGTCCGTTTTAAATCGGCGTACAGCTCCTTATCGCCAAATAAAGCCTTTGCGACTTTCCTGCAGGCTGTTTTCGTTTTCCTGGCCTTAGGCGAGCATTTTGCCACATCGGAAAACGTCAACCCGTATTCCGCAAGCACGGCAGAGAGTTCATCGACTTCAAGCTTTACGGGGTCGTCGTATTTGCTTTGCGGCTTTTGCGACAGATAATCATACTGGACTTTGTCCCGGTTTTTGTCTTTTTCATCCGAATCCTTCACATAGCTGTCCAGGGAGACCACCTGTGCGTTACGCTGATCCATGCGCATATGGTCAATCAGGCGGCAGCGTATCACATTGCCCGCAAACGCGAGAAAATTCCCCGCCTTTGGATTATACCTCCGAACCGATTCCTCGAATGCGATCATTGCGATACTCATGGCGTCGTCGTGGATATCCGTATGCTTTCCTATGGTTTTATACGCGCATGACGCAATAAACGGACGGTACTCCCTGAGCAACCGCTCGAATTCTGTTTCATCGCTGTTGGCTCTGACTGCCCTCTCATTTATTTCCATCTTCCCTCGCTGCCTGAAAATCTTATAGATATAATACGAAAAACGCTTGCCGCTTTTCGGGTATAGTTATACATATATATTTTACACCATGTCCGCCCGCCTTTCGTACGGCAATTTCTGGATACAATAAATATCCCGCGCAAAACTTATTTGCAAAAATCCGCATTTTTCACATTTCAAAGCTTATATACATACGGGGTTCAAGGAATACTATTGCTATAGCGGTTAAAGGAGAATGACCATGTCTAAATCAAAAAAGAGCAATACCCGCCTGAGAAAGCCCAAGGAAAAATTCCAGAAGAACTTCCTGGACGCCGACATTGATGCGGCCCCTCTGCCTGATCTGCAGGGAAGGGCGAAACCCGGCGACAGGCAGGCGGAAAACATCATCGACACGATTGAAATGGAATAATGAGCCGTACAATACGGAGGCCCGTGCGTATTCTATCCAAAAATAGAAAGGGGACGGTAAAATCCCGCCCCCGTTTTGACACGTTTCCCTTACGATGAGGTGTCTTGATTGTCCTCGCCCGGGCCGCCGGATTCAGGCTGCGGCTGTGTTGGCGCCTGCGACTGGGGCTGAGCCTGCGGCGGCTGATAACCGTAGTATGGACTTGGGGCAGCATACAGGTTTGGCAGTCCCCAAACGCCGTCCTTTTGGAGCTTGAGGCGCATGTAGTTTCCGGCGGATCCCAAAAAGAACAGGACGGCAAACAGGACGAACCCGTCAATGATGATGTATATGCCCAAAAAAACATAGAGTACTATCATCATGGACATCCCGGAGTAATAGCTGGAGCTATAGTTAAAAATACCGCTAATCGATGAGATCATCGTAATCATCAGATATATTCCGATGATTGCGACGATGCTGCCGCAGACGATCCCCATCACTTTGAGCGCCGTACAAAAACCCTTCGACATGAAAAATACCCCTCCCTCGACAAAATCTACCAATGCTTTACCATAATCTGCATAAAAATAGCACCTCTTTCAGCCGGAAATATGAAATAATAATTTTTTAAGGTTTAAGACCTGGCGGCGCTTTGTTGTTCCGCTGATTAAAGCTATCAGCAATTCTTCGGATGATAAAGCGTACGGATTGTCCGGCAACACGTTGCACTCTTCATCCATAAAATAGTATAATCAATCCGTTGCTGGCCAATTTTGACTTTTCTGTTTGGTGATTGCATGGAACTTTTCTTTTCCGCACTGACGGTAGGTTTCTCGGGAGCGATGATGCCCGGCCCCCTTCTGACATACACGGTTCAGCGCTCGTTGTCTGACGGCCCACGGGCGGGGTTCATCATTACCGCCGGGCACGCCGTATTGGAACTGGCCCTTATTATTCTGGTCTTCCTCGGATTCAATATCATCCTCCAGTCGGACGCCGCGCAGATTGGCATCAGCCTGATTGGCGGAGCCATGCTCGTATATATGGGCATAGGGATGATCATCGGCTCCATAAAAAACAGAATCCGCATCCAAGCGGATTCTGAAGGTATAAAAAAAGGGCGCGGCATGTTCCTCTCCGGTATTCTGATCAGCGCGGCCAACCCGTATTTTCTTTTATGGTGGGCCACCGTTGGCCTGGGCTTCATCCTGTCGGCGTACAACACATGGGGCTTCATAGGCATACCGGTGTACTATATCGGACATATTTGCGCGGATTTCATATGGTACGGCCTGGTTTCCACCGTTGTGGGAACGACCCGCAGATTCATCGGGGAAAAGCTGTACCGCGTTATCATCGCCCTGCTCGGCTGTATTCTGGTTTTCTTCGGCGGCAGGTTCGTGTATGAGGCAATCATGCGGATAGTAGGGTAGAGAGACTATTCCTTTATTGCGGCCACCGCGACCTCGCCTGTGTAGCCCGGCCAGGCTTCCGTAACGGCAAAGCTCCCCGGCTTCAGATTCGGCCGCGCTTTAGGGAGCGGCGCGCGCACAAGCATTTCCTTGATGGCCTTTGCCTGCTTGTCATTCTTGCTACCATAAACGATCTCAATTTCCGTACCCGCTGCGATATTGTAATATATCCAGCGTGCGTCGGGCACCAGCAGGCGTATGCAGCCGTGGGAGGCGCGTTTTCCCAGCATCCGGTAAGAGGATGAGGTATAGTATCTGGCGTTTCTGGCCGAATAAAGCAGCGAATGGAAATAGATGCTGCCCGTAACCTGGCTCCAGTACTGCCCGTATACCTTATATTTCGTAAAACAGGAGAAGCGCTTGCGGTCCGCCCCCATCCTGAATTTGCCGGTGGGCGTCGGGTTTTTCCAGCTACCGCTGGAGCAAACCATATACCGCACCGGTACGGTGAAATTACCCGCGGTATCCTTTTTGAACACCGTAATGAACTGGTGGTAAATGTTCACGACGACTTTATACGTACCGGTCACAGGAGGCGGTGGCGGATCGGAATAATCTCCGTTGTCCCCGACCAACTCCTCAAAGCTCATCACCGTCGTGGGGGCAAGCTTATAAAAAGGCGTTGGGGTTGGTACGGGCGTGGGCGAGGGCGAGGGAAACGGCGTTGGGTCCAAGGTAGCCGTAGGAGAAATCGGCTGCGTATTATGAAGGGACGTGCCCGTCATCCGCGTATTACAGCCGGCAAAAACGGCAATACAAATGATTGCAAGTATGTATATCAAGAACACTCTTGGTTTCACATGCGATCCGCCCTTACATAGTTTTTGCAGTTATTATCAACGTATATGCACAAATATGAATAACCAATTATTGAAGCGGGTATGCCGTGCCAGAAGCTGCAACAGATAACAAACAGTAATTCTACAAATAATTGCAAAATCCTGCAAAAATAAAAAAAATTATGGCTTGTCCTCCGTTGTTCTCCGTTGATTCGGCAATTTGGCAGTTACGCCTTGCGGAGCAAGCAGGAACCAGGCGTAAAAGCATATCTGGTGGTATGCATTGCGGACAGTTTATTCTTATGTAGTTTAAGCGCAGCAACAATGGTTGATATGCTTGTATATGCAAACAAATTGCGAAGTAGTATACATAAGGAGGCTGAAGTGTTGAAAAAGAGGATCGCTGCTACGATTACCCTGTCGCTATTGCTGTTATTGACAGCGTGCAGCCAGGCAACGACGCAAGGAACACCATCGCAGGAACGAGCCTTGCCCAGACAGAGATATCTCCCACCCAGACCCAAAGCACATCGTATGCCAACTTGAATAATGTTGCTTCCGAGGACATGCTTGGGAGTACGCCGGCCAACGCAACGTTTGTCGGGTATGGTTATGACATTCTCAACGAATCGTACATTCAATTGTTAGATAATCCCTCGCGTATTGAAAGCTCAGTTCGCTTTTTTACCGCAAGATGGACAGAAAGCCGCGTTTGGCTCCATCCGTGAACCGCATTGTGCGCAAGACGAGGGATGGATCGGCTGTGATCCGCTGGTAGTCTGTTCAACTTGATTAGGCGGATATACTCCTGGATCGGTTTGTAGTGGACTTTGCGCATACGCTGGTGACATTCCAGAAACACGGATATTTTTACGCTTTTTCTTATTAAACATAATGACAACAAGTATAATGCCCATCACAAGCAGCGAGCCTCCACCTATCGCAACAATGGCCCAAAGCGGAAATCCTTCTGTGGGCATTTTTGCCCCATATTCAGCCCAGTCCGCCATCTCCGCGTTTGCGTCGAACGTCTTTATATCGCCCAATCCGTCCTTTGTCGCACTCGTCGATTCGCCGCCCTTTACAATCACTGATTTGCCGGTGGCCTTGGACGTGAATTCCACCGTTCCTTCGATCACCTTTAAGGTAGAGGTTTCGCCGTCGTCCTCCAACACGAATGTTGTGCCCTTGATGCCGGAAGCTGCTTGAGACATCTCGATATCCATGGTACCGTCTATGATTCCCTTTTTCATATTTACCCATAGGTTACCAATTAAAAGTCTAAATGGACCCGCCCCAGCCTCCGGTTTTGACAGCACGATTTCAGATTCCGGTTTCATGACGAATGTAGTCATATCAGCGAAAGACAAAATAACCGAGCTTCTATCGCTTGTTTTGATTCTTGTTCCTTCCGGAAGCGGCATATCCAGCTTGGCGAAAGTCCATGCTTCCTCATCCCACTCCGGCTCGCCATTTGCGTCATACCCGGTCGGGATCAACACCTCTACCTGGCCGGACAGGTCGCTGAACGCTGCACCTGAATCCTTGAGCTTTGTTGTGACAACTTCCGTGAATGGCAATACACCCTGCACCGCAAACGCGACTGTAAAAGAAACGGATTCATTATTAGAACCGCCTTTTCCGTCAAATGTCAACGTAACACTACCATCCCCAGGACTCGCATAACCTGAATAATTAGCGCCAATCGAAACAAGAATATAGTTCGTCAGGTTCTCATTTTTTCTTGACCCGTTGAAATATGCTGTATAATCTATAGCGCCGCCAAATCCACCAGTAGCTGGGTCGTATGACCCCCATATTTTTAACGTGCCTGTGTCTGAGCCCACAAACGGCCCATCTTTACCAAATGGCATTTCATATACGGCCGAGTTAATCGTGGCTTCCCCGGATAAATGGTACATTTGATCTTTCTCGGAAAACACAGCGTCAATTTTCAGATTCCTAAAGCACTCGCCGAACAATGCGTCATTCAGATAATTTCCGCTTATTTCTCCCTGTGCCAATGAAAACCCCGACGCCGCAAAAGCCTGATTTGCGCTAATCAGAACAAGCAACGAAACTAATATATATATAAATATTTTTTTCATATGCGCCTCCGATATAAGCGGATTTTGGGTATTATTATTATATCGCTGCAACTACACTTATTCAATTATTTTTAGTCTCAATACGCCAGGCCCCGCCTGCGGTTGACCACATTCACCAACATGGCGATTTGGCCTTCGTCAAGCGAAGCTGTTTGAATGTTCAGAGTTACGTTGTTCCCAGCGGCAACAGGCGTGTTGCCTACAAATTGTCTGCCAATTGCGATATCTGCTTTCGCACCGTCGACTGCGGCATTGAGTCTGTCCATCGCACGGTCGACCAGCGATACGCTTCCCGTAATACCTTCCGCGAGTCCATGGCCCATGTTCTTGCCGATACCCGCAAACACGACTGAGGGTGAGTGAATACCCAGCAGGTTTTTAACACCGTCTACGATGCCGTTGAAGAACCCGGATATCTTCTGCCATCGCCAGTCCGCTGCCGATTTGATACCTTCCCATATACCCTTGATGAAATTCCACGCCAAATCTCCGGCGGCTTTGATCAGGTTCCAAGCAGCCTCGCCGATTCCTTTGATCAGCGCCCAGACAATCTCAATACCTGCCTCAATGATCAGCGGCAGATTGTCGATGATGGCCTTCACAATCTGTGGAATCATGTCGATGATGGCCTTGACAATCTTCAGAATCATCTCAATGATGCAACATATGATTTAAAGTAGAGTAGCCTAAAGATTTTGAACCTTATAATTTTGCTTGTACTTTTTAATTTTGCCTCTGCAAGCGTTCAAGGGGGTGAAAAATTCCGTTGGAGTTTTTCGTAGGCAAGCCAATGCGAACAACTAAAAAAGCGAGACAGGACGGGCATTTTCACCCCCTTGTCTCGCATTTCCCTTGTATTACGAGCCTTCCTGATAGGCAAAATAAAAAGGTACTCAGTGGATTTGTATTATCCACTGAGTACCTTCGTGGTGGAGTGCAACTCACTAAATCCGAACGCTCAATATCGTCGAAGGTAATGGTCTTTGCGCCATCTTTGTAGTTATACATCAGAATCATCTTGTCATCGTAGACATACACCGAATTCACGAATATATCAATGATGCTTCGCTGATACCGCACGTCGTCAATATCCCCGTCTTTGAACCGGCTTATCCAGAATACAATCTGCTCTTTAGTTAGCACTGGTTTTTCCATCTGCTCCTGTGCAATGCAGATTTCCAGTTCCTCTTTACGGCCTTCCAATTCGTCAAGCCGCTGTTTTGTAGAAGAGGTTATAATGCCCTGCTGTATGGCGTTAAGCATATTCTCAATGCCTTTTTCCGTTTCCTTGAGCTGCTGCTGCAGACGAGGTAAAGTAATTTCTTTTGATATTCTACTATGGCATCCGCTAGCCAGTTTATCATATCGTCCTGGAACACAATGCGCTTGGTTTCCGACACTACCAGCCTTTCAATAAAGTCCTTTTTGATGGGCTTTTTATCACAGACTTTTTCCCGTTTGGCTTTGGCGCATTTGTAGTAGTGATACATCCACCCTGTCTTGCTTCTTCCGCTTTCACCCACCATAAAAGCACCACATTTTCCGCAGAACAGCTTTGTGGTCAGCAAATATTCTACTATTGCCTTTTTCTTCGCGGGCGCTTTCTTGTTCTTTTCCAGGCGTTTTTGTACCAATGTAAACAACTCCTTAGAAATGATAGACGGTATCACGTCAGGATGAACAATATCCCTGTATCTGTACTCGCCAATGTACTTTCGGTTTTTTAGCATATCGTGCAGACTATTCTTATTAAACGCGGCACCCCTGCTGGATACCAAACCGCGAGCATTGAGTGAATACGTAATATCCTTAACGGTTTCTCCGTCCGCATAGCGGGTGAAAATCTCCTGAACAATAGGGGCGGTCAGAGGGTCTATTTGAAAATGCTGCGCACTGTCGGTCGTATACCCCAGCGGCAGACCGCCGCCGTTATATTTCCCTTTCAAAGCATTCTCCGTTAAGCCCCGTATTATCTTCTCAGACAGTTCCGCGGAGTAGTATTCCGCATATCCTTCCAGCATCGCTTCCAGAATAATTCCTTCAGGCCCGTCCGATATATTCTCCTTGGCAGATATGACACGCACACCGTTCTTCTTCAGGATAAACTTGTTCATGGCAGAATCGGTACGGCTGCGGGCAAATCGGTCCAGCTTCCAAACCAGCACCACTTCAAACAGCCGCTTGGCGCTGTCTCTAATCATGCGCTGAAACTCCGGCCTGTCGTCTGTTTTCGCAGAAAGGGCGCGGTCGATGTAGGTACCGATCACCGTAAGACCATAACGGTCAGCGTATTCATTACACTCCCGAAGCTGGCCTTCTATGAATTCTTCTCTTTGGTTATCGCTTGAATAGCGGGCATATATGACGGCGTTCATTCTTGAACGTCTCCCGCCATTTTGATGATCATTTCTTTAAGTTTGGCGTTCATAGGTGAACCAGGCTCGAAGCAAGCCTCCACAAACGCATTCCAATCCTGCTTATTAGCCATCTTTTCTTTTATCTTTTTCGGCTGGTAATCGTAGAGCTTTCCTTGCGGCTGGTCAGTGCGTCCAAAGATATAATCCATTGAGACGTTAAAATAGTCGGCGTACCATAAGAGTACTTTGTAAGGCGCTTCGGCTTGCCCGTTTTCATACCGGTTGATACTGGATTGCGTCAGGCCAACCATCCCCGCAATAGTGCTTTGAGAAGCGTTGATACTTTCCCGCAATAATTTTAGTCTGCTGCTAACTACATTCATATTCTTTCTCTCCTAAATAGATTAACTCCATTCTAATCTATTTAGGAATTATATCCAACCCTTTTAAAGAATTAGTCAAAATCTTTTTTGGATTTAACTATCATGCGTCATAAACTCCCGTGCAATTTCTCGCGCTGTTTCAGCCGGATAATACTTTTCAAGTTGCTTGCGCAAGTCTCTTTCCTGCTCACGATATGATTGCTGGTATTCCCTAAGATAGGGCTGTAGGTTGTCTGTTAATACTAATTCGGCAAACTGGATTGGTTCTTCATAAATCAGTCTTGAATACTCGGTCCTCATGGCAAGGAGCAATGGAAGCGTTTCTTCAATCCGATTACATAAAATAGATATTTGCTTGCCATCCTCACAAACGACATCCACAGTTCCGGTGTCCATGTTATACGCGCCGGTTTTAATCTTCATCCTTATTCACATCCTTTTGTGTCTCACTTAGCAGAATCAACTCGGGATGGTCGTTGTTTTCGACAAGCTGCCTCTCCCCTTGCTGTTGTGCCGATACAAGCAGCTCCACGGCATCAGCTACTTTTGCTGCTAGCTCATAATACATGATCTTATAATCGTCCAACTAGATTCACCCCTTAATCATTTGACACTCACTACGGGTCATCGTTGTTGCCATTTTAGCATATACTCATCATATTGACAAGCGGTGAATGTCAATATGATAGGAGGAATTCACTTTGTTCAAAAACAAAAATGCTGATGGAACCTTAAATATAGCTGGTATTACCATTGCAGAATTACGCAAAGAGAGGCAACTCTCCCAACGGGCTCTTGCTGATCAAATACAGCTTAAAGGGATAGACTTAAATAAGAATGCTATTCAGCAAATAGAGTGCGGCAAACGTTTTATTACTGATATAGAATTAAAAGCCTTTGCGCATTTTTTTGATGTAACCACCGATGATTTGCTTAATCTATGAGAGATTGGTTTTATATGCAATAGTACTGCTTTCAACGAAGCCTCGCACGGAGTCCCCCTCGGAGAGCCCACGACACTTTGCAGGCATAAGCCTGAAAGTGTCATAGTGGGTAACGTACTTTACAAAAGTACGTTACCGCCTTTCCGGCGCACCGGTTAATCCTGCTCATTATCCAAAACGCGGATTGCCTTATCGGCCTCATCCATCAGCTTTTCAAGGGAACTTTGAAAGGTCTTCAGTGCGGATTGTGTGTTAAAGTCAAGCTGCTCCGCCAGGGTGAGGATGACATATCCTTTGTCCTGCAATTCCCAGACCGCTTGCTTGTCTTCCGCTTCCAGCCTGTACCGCTCCCAGTTCTCGCAGCTCCCGTTATACCGTACAGAAGCCATTACAGCCCGGTATAGATCACTGAGCAGCTTAGATAAATCCACCGCCTCTATCCAGGTACTGAACATTTCTCCCAAAGGCTCCATTTTGGTGCTCAGCTTATAGTCATCCACAAAGTTCTGTTCCATATGTCCGTATCCTAGAAGGCGGATCGCGTCAATAGCCTCCTCCGATAGATTGAGATATTCGGAAGCAGCCTGCTTTGTCGCATCGGCCTTTTTTATCTCTGTTCGCCCCAACAGGTATTCCGTGGATACCTCAAAGAAGTCGGCAATCTTGATGAACTTCTCGCCAAAACCCACAGGACAGTCGTGCGAAACCAGTGAGCGGCACAACGAAAGGAAAAACGAATCATACAGCAATCCCGACATTGTACCATCTATGAGCCGCCTGAACGTGCATTTCAAGCAGCCTGAAAGCACCTATACCCAAACGCTGGACAATATGCTGGAAAGCGGCGCTGTCAGTGCCAGAGGATTGAAGCCAGACGCGAAAGTGTTCGGCGAAATGGTCTTTGACGTAAATACTGCCTACTTTGAGGAACAGGGTGGGTATGAGTACGCCAAGCAGTTCTTCTGCGAGGTCTTCCACTTTGCCGAAAAAGAAATCGGCGCGCATTACATTCTGTCGGCGGTGATGCACGCGGATGAGCGCAACCGGTCTCTGTCGGACGAACTGGGCCGCGACGTATACCATTATCATCTCCACGTCACCTATATTCCTGTGGTGGAAAAGGAAATCAAATGGTCGAAACGTTATAAGGATAAAAGTCTTGTGGGAACGACAAAGGAGATCATTCATCAGATCAGTCATAGCAAGAAGTGGGCGTTTATTCCAGCCATGAATGAGCAAGGACAGCCTATCCTGAAAAAGGATGGGAAACCCAAGCTCGTTCCCTCCTACAGCCTGTTGCAGGACAGGTTCTTCGAGCATATGAGAGCAGCAGGGTTTGAGGATGTTGAACGGGGGGTAAAGGGTAGTACGGTGGAACACCTGTCGGTGATCGAATATAAAGTCAAACAGGATACACAAATACTATCCGCACTAGAAGAACGGATTCAAACGCAACAAACCAATCTGAACGCCATTGAGCAGGAACTAGTAAGTGCGCAGGAAGCACATTCCTCGGTGCAGGCCATAGAGGATATGGGAAAGCAAAAGCGGTTTGGCAGCAAGGTCGAGTTGACCAAACAGGAATTCACCAATCTCACCGCCCTTGCCAAGGAGGGGATCACCTCACGCCACATTATCCGTGACCTGCAACAGCGGCTTAGCAAAGTGTCCAATCAACTGTACTCCATCCGAATTAGCTTCGAAAAAATTCTGGATGAGACCAGGGATTTCTACCAGGCTATGCACATTGCGCCGCAGCAGGTGAAGGAGGTCTTCTCCGAAATCTTCCAGAAAGCGAAGGAGGCGAGAGAACAAAAGAAGCTGCAACGCAAGGAGCATCGCGGCACAAACCGCTGATGCATCTTCAAAACTGAATAGAAAGGAACCACCATGAAAACCATTACCAGCCACCAAGAAGCAACCTACGCCGGGAGTGTTCCCCTTGAATAAGCGCGAACGGGAAGTGCCGCCCGCCATTCCACAGCACGAAATCGAATCCCTTGCCCGTCGCTTGTTCCCTGCCATTCGGGAATACTTTGAGAGTGAAGAGGGACAAAGGGAGTTCGAGGAATGGAAGGAAAAGAGGGCGAAGGAAACTAAGGCAGAATAAAGCACGCGTGTAGAAGAGGTGAGAATCAAATGATTCTCACCTCTCCATATAACTAAGTTTTCGGACAGCCGACTCTCTCCGGTTGAAGGTATTTACGACTGCTTGTGTTTCTGTCGTTCCCATATATAAACCGTCCGGAACACCCAATCTCCAACTGAATTCTACCAATTTCATACATAATGCCAAAATCGAAAAGACTGTTGATCTTACCGGTATCATACACCTGTTTGTTGTTATCTGTTTGGTGTCTTTTTTCCTTCCCTTTCGGTATTGAAAGATACATACCTTTCCAGTGATTTGATAGCCGAACGTACATCCCCGTATATCGGCAGGCCTTGTTCTTCCATAACCGATATGAATTCCTGATAATGCCTTCCTGCATTCACAGAGATCACCATAGGCTTGCTGTATCTGCGACTGAGCTCGGCCAGCCGGTTTGCAAGGCTGTCCGTGTCCCGGCAATTCTCCGGGAGCGTCTTTAACGCGACGGCGTGTGGAACAACGGCTACGAAAACACAATCGACCCCGTCGTCCTGCAAAATAGCCTCCACGTAATCCGCATACATGCCGTCATCTGCACCGGGAGTGATATCCAGGAAAGAAGTCGATAGATCGACGAGTCCGGTTTTATCCGCCATGCGCAGCTTCTCAATGGTATGTCCGGACAGCTGCGCCTGCTCAAGGTTGTTTAGCTCATCAGCGCTAATCGTGGATTCAAATCCTGCATTGCAGACACCCGCAACCCTTTTTCCCTTAAGCGACTTTCGTGCCAGAAGCGAAAAGATCTTAATAAAATCCAAATAATCCTCTATCTTCTCGGCAAGTATCACCCCGGCCTGCGCACAAGCAGCCTTGAACACCTCGTAGCTGCCCGATATGGACGCGGTGTGCGAAGCGGCCGCCCTGGCGCCAGCTTCGGTTTTTCCCGCCTTGTAAACAATAATCGGCTTCCCCACCGTTTTAGCCAACTCGAAAAAGGTCCTGCCTTCACCATATTCAAAGCCTTCGATGTATAGTGTGATCAGATGCATGCTTTCATCCTCTGCAAAATAGGCAATGAGGTCCGTCGGCTTAATGTCATACTTATTTCCGAAACTCACGACAGCCTTGAATATGCGGCTTTTCCTCAATTTGTCAAGAAGCGAAACCGCGAGTGCGCCGCTCTGGGTCAGCAGCACCGTGTTACTTGCATCCGAGCTTCTGACCTCCAACTTTTTCTCGGAAATGAACAGCGTGTTTACTCCCTTATGCATTTCGTCTGCACCGTAAAACACTCCCATGCAATTAGGGCCGATGATCCGTGTACCTGAAGGTACGACAGCGTCTAATTCCTGCTTATACTGCGAATACTCGATACCGAAAGGGATACCGGAGATTAGTATCACGTTTTGGGGGCAGTTTTTTGGAAGAGACTTAAAGAAATCAATCATGAACTGTGCAGGGGCTGCATAAACAATCAAATCGACTTTTTTTTCAATCGCGTCCATTGACTTATAAAGGCAATATTCTCTGCCGTCAATGACAAGGCTTCCGCCTTTATTGTTTACCAGATATATATCTTCACGCTTCATATTATGTAGCAGCGTAGCGATCTCACGCCCGACGCTTTGCTTGTCCATGTCAGCCGAAACTCCAATGACGGCTATTCCTTGTGGAGTAAAAAAGGTTTCTAGATTCTGGGTATGGACAGAAAGTAAACCGGGCTGAGCCTTTTGAACTTTCTCAAACCGTGCGAATCCGTCGACGGCAACAAATCTCTGGTCCTTGGTAAACACGAACGGATTTACATCCATCTCTTCGATCACATAACCGACATCGTCGCAGAGTGCAGAAAAGGTATAAGCGAGGAATCCGAGGATGCGGGCAGCCTGTGCGATATACCTGAGATAATCTCTTTGGCCCATAGCCTCGAACTTGTGGCGAATCTTGAGCGAGTACGTCACGTCAAGCGCCCGTTCGTCCAACGGAGGGATAATCAGGTTTGCGGGATCGTAGTAGGTCGCGAAGAATTCTGCGTCATCGCCACCCTTGGTCAGCGTGATTACAGGGCCGAAAGCATCATCCTGTTTGATCCCCAGCATTACTTCATATCCGAGACCCTCCGAAAACGATATGAACTCTACAAGTAAAAATCCCTCTATATGGGGTGTGGTACAGCCTTCGCTGCAAGAGAGCACATCACGCTCCATTTGCAGCATCGCATCCCGGACGAGATTCAGCGCCGTACCATTTACAACCTTTACACCGCCAACTTTCTGTTTATGGGTGATCTGAGGAGAGACCACCTTCATCACCAAAGCCTTATCGAACGCGGACAGCGCGTTCTCGTTCAACTCGGACGGGTTCCTTACAAATATGTGTTTCGGCACTTCAAGGCCTGCCGCCCTAAGTATTTCATACACCTCGAATTCATAGAGCGTGTTTCTGCCTTCTCTGGCAGCGACATCCATGATACTCGTAATACGTTCTATCGTCTCACCGGAAAAAAACATGGGCACTCCTCCAATTTGTATAATAAGCAGTCTTTCAAAAAAATGTAAAAATGCGTATATATGAATTGCGTTTCATTTGATTGCCTTTATCGTTATCGCAAAGGCAGAAGATGAAGCACGAGATCCCCGCGGCCCGGAGCGTTTGCAGCCGCAGGGATCCCGCGATAACGTGTGTCCTCTACGTTATTTTATTGTTATTTGGTCAATTCTTTAACCGCACTGATGACATGGCCCTTGTTGGGCAGGCAATACTGCTCGGGCATGCCGAACGGCAGTGGGCAGTTTGCGGCGCCGACCCGCATGATCGGTGCCTTGAGGCTGTCAAAATAAAGCTCGGAGATGACGGCGCTGATCTCTCCGCCTACGCCACCGCGCCTGGGCGCTTCGTGGGCGATCACCACGCGTCCCGTTTTCTGCACGGACTTGCCGATCGCCTTTTTATCCAGCGGTATCAGCGTACGGGGATCTACGATTTCGGCGTCGATGCCCTCCTTCGCCAGTTCTTCCGCGGCCTCCATTGCCTGATAGACCATGCCCTGTATTGCTATGATGGTTACGTCTTTGCCTTCCCGAACGATTTTTGCTTCACCCAAAGGGATCGTATATTCCTCTTCCGGCACGGGGCCCTTGATGCCATACATCGCTTTGTGTTCCAGAAACAGCACGGGATCGTTGTCGCGTATCGCGGTTTTAAGCAGTCCCTTAGCATCATAGGGTGTGGAGGGGATAGCAATTTTGATCCCGGGAAAATTCATGAACCAAGCTTCGATGCATTGTGAGTGCGTCGCCGCGGCTCCCATACCGGCTCCCTGAGGAGCACGTATGACCATGGGGATGCTCAACTGGCCGCCGGAGCAATAGCGCTGCTTGCCGCCGTTACCAATAGGATCCACGGCTAGAATGGCAAAATCGGCAAACTGCATTTCCACTATCGGACGCTTTCCGGCCATAGCCGCGCCCAGCGAGAATCCCGTGTATCCGGATTCGCAAATAGGGGCATCTATAACCCGTTCCGGTCCGAACTTGTCATATAGTCCCATACTCTGTCCCAATACGCCGCCCATTCTGCCGACATCAAGCCCGATGAGGAAAACACGGGAGTCTCTTTCCATTTCCTCCATTTGAGCTTCATTTACAGCCTGCGCAATGTTGATTTCTCTCACAGCAGGTCACCTCCCAAATTCGAAGCATATACCTGATCATAGTCCAAAGTCTCTTCAGGAGTTGGCAATGGGCTTTTTAGTGCATAGTCGAACGTCTCATCGATGAGTTTGTCTACTTCGGCTTCAATCCCGTTTAGATCCGCTTTACTAGCATATCCCCCGGAAATAAGGCTGTTCTCCAATCTGATGATTGGGTCGTTTTTCATTGCCCGCTCAACTTCGGCTGGGTCGCGGTAAAGCGCCGGATCGCCCTCGAAATGTCCGCGCCAGCGGCAGGTTTTGGCTTCCACGATGCAGGGCTGACCGGTGCGAGCAAGTTCAATAGCCTTTTCCACGGCTTCGCGTACCGCAATGACGTCGTCGCCGTCAACGGTCATCCCCGGCATTCCGTACGCCTTGCTCTTGTCCGAGAGGTTTTCGAGACACGATGCCTTTGACACCGGCGTCGAGATACCCCAGCCATTGTTTTCAATAAAGAAAACTATGGGGCACTTGAACAGGGCAGCCAGATTCATGCCCTCATACACATCACCTTCAGACGTTGCGCCGTCTCCGATTACACAAAGGACGACGCTTCCGGTCTTATCCTGTTTCAAAGCCCAGGCATAGCCTACCGCGTTGGGTATCCCTGCCCCGAGCATGCCGTTGACAGCCAGTATCCTGTCCTTTGTGCTGGAAATATGGAAGGTGAAGGCTTTTCCCTTACAGGAGCCCGTGATCTTCCCAAGGAGTTCAGCTGTCAGCTCCCGGATATCCATCCTGTTGGCAAGGCCCGGATGGAAACGATGCGTCGGCACGAGATAGTCGTCCGGTCCCATGGCGGCTACGGCTCCAACCTGGGCAGCCTCCTGTCCTATCGACAGATGAAAGAAGCCCTGCAGTACGCCCTTATTTACGAGTTCCAGAACTTTTTCTTCATATTTGCGCCCCAATACCATTTGCTCATACATTTTTACCAGTTGTTCTTTTGAGTAACCCATTTTACACCTCCATCTTTTTATTTAACAACAGCAGGGTCAGTCATTATCTCAGACAGTTATATTCCCAGCCCTCCTTTACCGATGTATTCGGCAGGGTCTTTCATGAGTTCCTTTATCGTCGAGAGGAACTTGACCGCGGCCACTCCATCCATCACCGCATGATCTGCCGTAAGGCAAAGCGTGGCCATCGGCCGCACTTCGATATCGTCATTCATGGTTACTACTGCCTCTTTCCTTGTGGTCCCAATGGCGAGGATGGCCGACTCCGGCGGATTGATGATGGGCGTGATGATATCCACATCGAACATCCCCATGTTGCTCACCGTAAACGTTCCTCCGGATATGTCGGCGGGCGATACAGTGTTATCTTTGATTTTTTCTCGGAAATGAACAGCGTGTTTACTCCCTTATGCATTTCGTCTGCACCGTAAAACACTCCCATGCAATTAGGGCCGATGATC
>JBMOLJ010000024.1:0-17826 GCA_049324235.1 Bacillota bacterium | reverse complement strand
TAGCCTGACCGTGTCGGGCAGGCTCAGCCCCGGTACATATGAGATGCCGGGGAACGTGTCGTCGCAGTTTTTGACGGGGCTTCTGTTCGCGCTGCCCGTGCTCAACGGCGATTCGCGCATCAGGCTGTCTTCGCCGCTCGAATCGGGCGGGTACGTGGAGATGACGCGGGCGATGCAGGCGCGCTTTGGCGTGCATTCCGCTTTCAGCGATGCGTTTACGCTGCACATCCCCGGGAATCAGCGGTATACGCCGTGCGCCGTGCGGGTCGAGGGTGATTATTCACACGCCGCTTTCTTTTTGGTGGCGGGCGCAATCGGCGGGAACATCACGCTTGCGGGCCTGTCCGCGGATACAACGCAGGGCGACCGCGCAATCATCGATATATTGCGCCGAATGGGCGCGGACGTACGCGAAGACGAAAACGGCGTCCATGTATGTGGACAAAGCCTGCGCGGGACCGAGATCGACGCCTCGCAGATACCGGATCTGGTGCCGGTGCTGAGCGTTGCCGCCTGTGCGGCGAAAGGGGAGACGCGCATCTATAACGCGGCGCGCCTCCGGTTCAAGGAGTGCGACCGGTTAAGCGCGGTTGCACAAGAGCTGTCAGCGCTGGGCGCGGACATCAGTGAGAGCGCGGACGCGCTGCATATACGGGGAACGGGCGCTTTAAAGGGCGGCTCCTGCAAAAGCCACGGCGACCACCGCATGGCCATGTCGCTTGCCGTTGCTTCCTCCATCTGCACGGAGGAAGTGGTATTGGACGGCTGGGAGTGCGTGAGTAAATCGGCCGCGGCATTCTGGGAAGAATTCAGACAGTTGGGAGGGTGCGCCGTTGAGCGGAACATGGGGAAGTAGGTTGCGTTTGAGCATATTCGGGGAATCGCACGGCGAGGCGATCGGTATGGTGGTGGACGGCCTGCCTCCCGGGATGGCGGTGGATACGGCGCTCATAGAAGAAGACATGGCGCGCCGCGCGCCCGGGCAGAGCTGGATGTCCACGCCGCGGCGCGAACCGGATAAGGTGCGCATCGTGAGCGGCGTGTATAACGGCCGCACCACGGGCACGCCCATATGCGGCGTTATCGAGAACACGAACGTCCGGTCGTCCGATTACAGCCGTTTTGCGGACATTGCCCGCCCGGGGCACGCGGATTACACCGGGTTCGTCAGGTATAAAGGCTATAACGATACGCGGGGCGGCGGGCACTTTTCGGGCAGGCTCACCGCGCCCGTCGTGTTTGCGGGGGCGCTTGCGCGCATGTATCTGTTGGATAAAGGCGTGACGGTGGGCGCGCGCATCGCGCGCCTGGGCGGCGTAGACGATGTGCCTGTAGAGACTATCGGCAAGGAGCTTCTTCAAAAGCTCCGCAAAAGCGCGTTTCCTACATGCGACGAAGCGCGTGCCGAAGCCATGCAGGAGCGGATACTTATGGCACAGGCGGAAGCGGATTCGGTCGGCGGCTTCATCGAATGCATGGCAACCGGCCTGCCGCCGGGGTGGGGGGACCCGTTCTTTGATTCGCTGGAGAGCCGCATCGCTATGCTTTTATTCTCCGTGCCCGCGGTAAAGGGCGTGGAGTTCGGGGCCGGCTTTGCGATTGCGGACATGCGAGGGTCAGAGGCGAACGACGCTTTTATTGTGCAGGACGGGGACATCGTCACGCGTTCGAACAACAACGGCGGGATACTCGGCGGGATCAGCAGCGGTATGCCCATCGTGGTGCGCGTTGCAATTAAACCCACGCCCTCCATCGGGAAAAAGCAGAAAACCGTGAACATGCGCGAAAAGAGCGAAACGGAAATCGAGATTGCAGGCAGGCACGACCCGTGCATACTGCCGCGTGCGGTTCCCGTGATTGAAGCGGCAGTGCTGATCGCGCTTGCCGATGCAGCATTGGAAAGCGAGGGTTGACATTGGAACTGGAGACATTGCGCGCGCGCATCGACGAAGTGGATTTGAAACTGCTGGACCTGTTCGAGCAGCGCATGGAAATCGCGCGGGAAATCGCGCGTTACAAAGACGAAAACGGGCTCCCTGTGCTGGATGCCGGACGCGAGCGCACGCTTTTGCAGGAGCGTATCGCCAGGGTTAAAGACCCGCAATTGGCCGCCGGAGCCGAAGCGTTTTTCCGTTCATTGCTTAATCTGAGCAAAGATGAACAACGCCGAATGAAAAAGGAGCCAGCGCGCGGCGTTGTGCCTGCGGACCAATCGGAAGGCGTTGCGTATCAGGGGGTACCCGGCGCATACGGCGAGGAAGCGCTGATCGCGTATTTTGGCGGGGACACCGCGCGGAAACCCTTGCAGCGGTTTGAGGACGTGGTGCTTGCGGTGATGCAGGGACAGGTCCCATACGGAGTCCTGCCCATAGAAAACTCCACGACGGGCGCGGTAATCGAGGTGCATGAATTGCTCGAGCGCTATGCCTGCCATATCGTGGGAGAAGTGATTATTCGCATCGAGCACTGCCTGCTGGGCGTTTCCGGCGCTAAGGTCGGCGATATTCAAAAAGTATACTCGCATCCTCAGGGGCTTTTGCAGTGTTCGCGGTATCTGGACACGCACCCGGACTGGGAGCAGATACCCTATTACAATACGGCGGTCAGCGCCAAATTTGTTTCCGAAAAAAAAGATAAAACATGTGCGGCCATAGCGGGAAGGCATGCGGCGGACGAATACGGCCTGGAAATCCTATGCCCCGACATACATGATTCGGCCAGCAACCATACGCGCTTCATCGCCATCGCCGCGCAGCCGAACACGGAAAAGAGCAACAAGGTGAGCATCCTCCTGCGCCTCAACAATACCAGCGGCACGCTTTTCCATGCGCTGAGGCCTCTAGCCGAAGCCGGCATCAACCTGCTGCGCATCGAAGCGCGGCCCGCGCCCGATAAAAACTGGGAGTACCTGTTCTTCATCGATTTCGAGGGGAAGCAGGACGACCCGCGCATCGAACCGGTTTTGGAGGAATTGAAACGGCAAAGCCGGTCATGCAGGGTGCTTGGGCGTTACCAGAGCGCTGGAGGCCTGAAATGAACGTTTATCTTACCGGCATGCCCGGTTCGGGCAAAAGCACCATCGCAAAAATGCTGGCGGAGGCCATCGGATACGCGGCGCTTGACTTGGATAGCGAAATCGAAAAGAGCGCGGGGTGTTCGATCTCGGAAATCTTTGCTTTGCAGGGGGAAAAGGCGTTCCGCGACATGGAGAGCCAGGCGGTGGCCAACGCGGCGAAAACGGACTGTCAGGTGGTCGCCACGGGCGGGGGCTGCATCCTGCGCCCTGAGAACGTGGAAATGATGAAAGAAAGCGGCCTTATCGTATTTATAGACAGGCCGGTCGAAGACATACTGTCGGATATTGAGACAGGGCACCGCCCCCTTTTAAAAGGGGGAAAGCAGAGGATACTCGATCTGTACGCTGAACGCATCGGGCTCTACAATGAGCGCTGCGATTTTTGCGCCGACGGTTCGGGAAGCTGCGAGGACGTTATGCGCGTGATAAAAGATATCCTTGCGGGGCAGGGCTTAATCCAGCGCGATGCCGCGCTCTGATCTGAGGGCCTGCTCGACCGCCAGCTTTTCCTCGGCGCCGGGCATGATCCCGAAGAAATGCTCAAAGGCGACGAACGCCTGGTACACAAGCATGCCAAGGCCGTTAAATGCCCTGTGCCCCAGTGCGCGCGCCTCATGCAAAAACAGGGTGCAGGACGGGCTGTAAATAAGGTCGCAGACCACGGCTCCCGGGAGCAGCGCCCGCAGGAATTCCAGCGATTCAAACTGCTCGGTGCATCCGTGCATGCCCAGCGGGGTTGCGTTTATAAGCAGGGTTGCGCGTGATGCAAAAGCGGACAGGTCGTCGCTATGAAACCCGCCCACGGCGATTTTTTTGCCGGTCTGCTCATATATGTGGGCCGCCAGCGCTTCTGCACGCGCTACGGTGCGGTTTAATATGGCGATGGTGCGCGCCCCGTTCGTTGCGGCGTGCAGTGCCAGCGTGCCGGTGACGCCGCCCGCCCCGAGGATTACGATGTCCTGCCCCTCCATGCCCACGCCGTGTTCTGCCAGAGAGAGCGAAAATCCCTGTGCGTCTGTGGAATGGCCGGTGAGCCTGCCGTCTTGGACGCAGACCGTGTTTACCGACTGGTACAGCCGCGCCTGATCGCTGATTTCGTCCAGCAGGGGGAAGATTGCCTGCTTATGCGGCATGGTGATGTTAAAGCCTTTGAGGGAGAGCATGGGGATGGCGTCGCGCATGCTTTCGATGCGCCCTTTCGGAATGTGGAGCGGCTGGTAAAAGGCGTTGATGCCCATGGCGTTATAGAGCGCGTTATGTATCACCGGCGAGAGACTGTGGGCGATGGGATCGCCGATTACCGCCAGACGCTGGGTTTCGTGGTCGAAATTGATGCGCACGTGCGTTCCTCCTTTTGCTTTTGTCAACAATGTAAAGTGTACCACGTGCGTAGGACGTTATCAAATATAAATACGGAGGGAAACCTGATGAAGACGATATGGATCATCAACGGGCCGAATCTGAATATGCTGGGCAAGCGGGAACCGGGCGTGTACGGGACGCAGACGCTGCGCGAGATCGAGGATATGATTGCGGAGCAGGCCAATAAGCTCGGTCTTAAAACCCAGTGCTTCCAGTTCAACAGCGAGGGCGCAATCATCGATAAGCTACACGAAGCGCTGGACAAAGCGCAGGGCATTATCATAAACCCCGGGGCGTTCACGCATTACAGCTATGCCATCCGCGACGCCATTGCGGCAGTCGGCTTGCCCGTTATTGAGGTGCACCTGTCAAATGTTCACCAGAGAGAGGAATTCAGGCGCCGCTCGGTCACGGCGCCGGTATGCAAAGGGCAAATCTGCGGGCTGGGGGCGCAGGGGTATCTTCTGGCGCTCCAAACGTTTGCATGAGACTTTAAATCATAAAAAAAGGGCTTCCACCGGCTTGTCTTGCCGGTGGAAGCCCTTTATATTTGAAGGCCCGCACCCTGGTTGCTTAGAGGATGTTTGTAAGCATTTTGACGGGAAGGTGTTGAGAGAGGATCTTATTTTTATGGTGCGGGCCGGTTTGGCAATAAACCTCAAACAGATTGTTTGCTGCCATGTTTGGACGTTTATTTGTTTTACAGGTACAATATAAATGATGTTTGTGCATATAAAAGGGCAACATTATGACATGAACATGAACAATTATGACAACTGGCTCCGGCCCATTGCCTAACGTTCATGAAACAATTTATAATAACAACAAATAAGTGAGCTGAGGGAATGATATGTCAAAAACGCAGCATGTCCTGATATGTGACGATCAGCCGATCATCCACGAAACCCTGCGCATGTATCTCGAAGCGGAAGGCTTCACGTATGTTTCCGCATTTGACGGCGAGCAGGCCCTCCAGCTCGCGCAGACCGAGAAGCCGGACATCATTGTGCTGGACCTCATGATGCCCGGGTTATCGGGTACGGACGTTTGTAGGGAGATCAGGAAGACCAGCAATGTTCCCATCATCATGCTGACGGCAAAAGGCGAGGAGATCGACAGGATACTTGGGCTGGAACTGGGCGCGGACGATTATATCGTGAAGCCGTTCAGCCCCAGGGAAGTTGTCGCGCGCATCAAGGCGGTGCTCCGGCGCATGAACGAGCCCAAAGAGCAGAGCGTCCCTGTTTTGCGTTTCGGCAGCCTGGAAATCAATCTGAACCACTATGAGGTGCGGCTGGATCAGGCCGTACTGCCCTGCACGCCCAAAGAGGTGGAGATATTGCATCTGTTGGCATCGCACCCCGGCCAGGTATTCGACAGGGAACAGATACTCTCACGGGTCTGGGGCTACGACTATTTCGGCGACACGCGCGCCGTGGATACGCAGATCAAGCGCATCCGCCAGAAACTCCCGCAGGAAGGCGTGCCGTGGGCAATCAAGACCATTTACGGCGTCGGATACAAGTTTGAGGTAGGCCTTTGATTAAGAGCATATTTTTGAGGCGGATACTTCTGCTCATAGCGGCAACCATCCTGTTGTCCGCGCTGCTTACCACTGTCCTATATATCTTTTCCGCAAGAAGCATCGTTACCCAGATGGCGGCTTCGAACCTTGTGCCGCGGGCAAGGGACTTTTCCAATCTCATGACGCAATACCTTGAAGGAAATGTACCTGCGGACGTGGTCAGGAAAATGATATCGGATTCGTCCAGCGCCGGCGCGAGCATACACGTGTTTGACGTCAAAGGCGGTTATATCAGCGCGATACAAACAGATTCACAATCCGATTTTAATAAAGACATGCAGGAAAACTACCCGCAACTGCTTTCCAAGAGTGTTGTCAGCGTGATAGGCGGGGAAGAGGTTGTCAATCAGGTGCATTCGTCGGCCACGAACCGGGATTATATTGTTGTGGGCATACCCATCACGCAGAATAATAATGTTCAAGGGGCCGTGCTGTTCACAAAACCCCTGGTAGAACTGAACGAATCCGCGGGAGCGTTGAACAACGCATTGTTCCTGAGCATGCTGATCGCTTTTGCAATCATGCTGTTCCCCGCATATCTGGCTGCGCGCCGCATGATCCGTCCTATCAACCAGATGCGCGACGTCGCGCTGCACATGGCCAACGGAAATTACGCAGTACGCGCCGATGAAAGCAAAAAAGGCGAACTCGGGCAGCTCGCGCTGGCATTCAACTATCTTGCTTCACAGCTTTCAAATACAATTTCATCCTTAATAATAGAGCGCAACAGGCTCAGGCATACGCTCGACGGATTGAGCGAAGGGATCGTTGCCGTTGACGCGAAAGGCCGTATAACGCACCTGAACCCCGCGATACTCAAAATGTTCGGGCATGATTTGGCCGCGCCCCCCCAAGAGCGCGGCATGCTCATCCCCGATGATTCGATATGGTCGGATTTTGATCTGGTCGTTCAGGAGCGGCATCCTTTGGTGCGCAGCCTGCATGTGGACAGCGTGGTGCTTCGCGTATCGGTAACGCCGCTCGAGGACGAAGCAGGAAACGTCGCCGGCGCCGTTGGCCTGTTCAGGGACGTTACTGAAACCGAGCGCCTGGAGCAGATGCGTCGGGACTATGTGGCAAATGTATCCCATGAATTGCGTACGCCGGTAGCGGGCGTACGGGGGCTTGCCGAAGCTCTGCATGACGGCGTGGTAAAATCCGAATACGACAAACAGCGTTATTACGGCTATATCTTGCGGGAATCGATGCGTTTGTCGCGGCTGATAGACGATTTGCTGGAGCTTTCAAGGCTGCAGTCCGGGTCAGTGGCCGTGCAATGCGCGCCGGTGGATGTCGGCATGCTGCTTACTGAAATCGGCGAACGTTACCGCAAGCTTATTGAGGAAGTCGGGCTTGCGTATTCGCCGGATTTCGATGCTACTGCGTGCCCTCGCGCGTGGAGCAACGCGGACCGGATCGAACAGGTTCTGGTCATACTGCTGGATAATGCCGTCAAATATACCCCCGAAAACGGACGCGTGAGCATCCATGCATCATGGGATGCGGAAAAGATATATGTTACGGTGGAAGACGAGGGAACAGGGATCGCCAAAGAGGATTTGCCCCACTTGTTCGACAGGTTCTATAAATCGGACAAATCGCGTGCGGGAGGCGGTACGGGCCTTGGTCTCTCGATTGCGCGCGAGGTGCTCGGGAAGATGGGCGAAACCATTAAAGTGGAAAGCGAGGAAGGGAAAGGGTCGCGGTTTACGTTCACGCTGCAGAGGGAAGACGCACGGGATAAGGGTACTGAAACTCCGAAACCATAGGAATTTTGTACAAGACGGAGCGCATAGGAATGAATGAAAACTACTCCTAAAATGTTTTTCTGCGTACAATATTGTCCTTGATTGCGCCATGGTTCCGCCTTATTGGAAGGCTATGATAATATTGTCCGGCGGCAATCTACAGTTGAAAGGAGATTCACCGTGAGAAGAAGAAACCAAAAGCAGGCGGCTCTGGTTTGCGTAACAAACCAATACAGTTGTGAAAGGCTTATTCATGCGGGGAAAGGCTTAGCGGACGCACAGGCTTTCGAGCTCAAAGTGTTATGCGTTCAACCGAGGAAATATGCAACTAACAGCTACATAAACGAAATAGAATATTTATTCGCCGCGTCCAGGAAGGCCGGTGCGGAAATGGTCGTATACTACCGTGACGATCCGGTCCGTGCGGCTGTCATGTATATCCGCTCGAACAGGATAGCGCATATTGTTTTGGGCGGTGTTCCCGATGTTTCCAGAAGCGGCTTTATTAACGCCATATGCACCCAGTGTGCGGAGATTCCTGTTTCGATAGTCGATGAGACCGGCGGCCTTACGCTTCTGAGCAGCAGGCAGGATCAGGCGATAGGCATATAGCCAGATGTAAAAAAGATCGTTGACCCTCCGGCTGGATGCTGTAAAATGAGCATCCGGCCGGAGGGTTTATGCATTGGCGGCATTACCATAACAGGTTAAAGCTAAAAACATCCTTGGCAACTGTCATAAACCGTGGTAAAATATATAAAATTGAATAATAAAACGTTAATTGATGGGGTGCACCACCGCGGGTGCAGCCCATTTTTTGATATTTCAGGGTTTCCGGGGTGAAATCTGATGAAAGGAGGATAAATGATGAAGCTGAACGGGACTGCTGTGCAGCTGGATGCATGCACGACGCTAAAGGAATTTTTAATTGATAGAGGATATGACATCTCCAGAATTGCAGTTGAAAAAAACGGGAATATCGTGCCGAAAACAACTTTTTCTGAAGTAATGCTGGAAGATGAAGATGTGATTGAAGTTGTAAGATTTGTGGGTGGAGGCTGATTATGCGCATCATGCTCAATGGCGAAACCGTTGAAACATCCTGTAAAACAGCCTATGAGGCAAGGAATAGCCTGTGCGGGAACGGTGACGTGGTCATTTTAAATGGATACCAGATAAGTGAGGATTACGGACTAAAACATAATGATGTGCTCACCATTATTCAAAAGGGGAAAATGCCGGGCAAAAAAGAATTGGAAAGTATGATGGCGGCCAGACATACGCCTAAGGTGCACGATGTTGTCAAGCGGGGAAGGGTCGCGATAGCCGGTCTTGGAGGTTTAGGATCAAATATCGCCGTCATGCTTGCGCGTACCGGGGTCGGAAATTTGTTGCTTATAGATTTCGATGTTGTTGAACCGAGTAATCTCAACAGGCAGAATTACTATATCAGCCATCTGGGACTTCCCAAAACGGTTGCGCTGCAAATGATTATCAAAGAGATTAATCCATTTATTTCTGTAGAAACGCAAACCATCCGCGTTGAGGAATCCAATGTTGTAAGGCTGTTTCAAGACTATGATATCGTTTGCGAGGCCTTTGATAGTGCTTTAGCCAAAGCAATGCTGGTAAATACCCTGTTGGAAAAGTGTCCGGGGAAGAAGATTGTTTCCGGCTCGGGTATGGCGGGATTTGGCAGCTCAAATCTGATTAAGACACATAAGAAAATGAAAAATCTTTACATCTGTGGCGATTTGGAAAGCGAAGCTGCGATCGGGAATGGCTTGATGGCTCCGCGCGTACAAATCTGCGCGGGACATCAGGCAAATATGGTTCTGAGGCTTTTGCTTGGAATCGAAGAAGTTTAACATTTAAGGAGCGGAAAAATATGAGCGATAAATTAATCATTGGCGGACATGCGTTTACTTCAAGGTTTATTCTGGGTTCCGGTAAGTTTTCACTGGAGATGACGAAGGCCGTTATCGAAAATGCAGGCGTCGAAATGGCCACGCTTGCGCTGCGCCGGGCCAATGTAGGCGGGGAAGAAAACATTTTGGACTACATGCCGCCCGGCATAACGTTGCTTCCCAATACCTCGGGAGCAAGAAATGCAAAGGAGGCGGTCCGAATCGCGCGCTTGGCCCGGGAACTGGGGTGCGGCTCCTTCGTTAAAATCGAAGTAATCAATGATTCAAAGTATCTTATGCCGGACAACCATGAAACGGTCAAAGCAACGGAAATCCTTGCTGGCGAAGGATTTATTGTCATGCCCTATATCATGCCGGACCTGATTACAGCCCGATCTCTCGTTTCCGCGGGCGCCGCTGCCGTTATGCCGCTCGGTGCGCCGATCGGCAGCAACAAAGGCTTGCTTACCCGTGATTTCGTTAAAATGCTTGTGGATGAAATCGACCTTCCGATTATTGTCGATGCAGGTATCGGCCGCCCGTCTCAGGCGTGTGAAGCGATGGAAATCGGCGTTGATGCGGTTATGGCCAATACGGCCATAGCTACGGCCCGCGACGTGGCCATGATGGCAAAAGCCTTCAAATTGGCGATTGAGTCCGGGCGTGCTGCTTATTTGGCTGGCTTAGGACGGGTTCTGGACTATAAGGCGGAGGCTTCAAGCCCGTTGACTGGTTTTCTGGAGGACTGATGGCGATGCTGAAGAAAACAGACCATATGCAATACCTGAACTCCATGCAGGTTATTGATTCAAGTATTATGGAAACGGTGCTGAGCCTTGTGGATCGATACCGGAGTTTTCGGCATACTCCATCCGATGTGGAACATGCCTTAGCCAAGGAGATTTTAAACATAGAAGATTTTGGAGCGCTCCTTTCTCCTGCTGCAGAAAAACATATGGAAGCAATGGCCCGCAAATCAAGGCTGGAAACGCAAAAACACTTCGGGAATTCCATCTCGATGTTCACGCCGCTTTATATTGCAAACTATTGTGAGAATCATTGCATCTACTGCGGCTTCAATTGCAGAAACAAAATACAGCGAGGCCGATTAACACTCAAGGAGATTGATCGTGAATTAGAAACTATTGCGAAAACCGGCCTAAAGGAAATCCTGCTGTTAACAGGAGAATCCCGTGCCAAATCCGGTATAGAGTATATCGGAGATGCAATAAAACTTGCAAAACAGTATTTTTCAACAATAGGCATCGAAATTTATCCGCTGAACGTAGCAGAGTATGCTTATCTGCAAAAATGTGGCGCTGATTTCGTCAGCGTGTATCAGGAAACATATGATACAGATAAATACGAGCAACTGCATTTAAGCGGCCCGAAAAGGAGTTATCCGTACCGGTTCAACGCACAGGAACGCGCGCTTATGGGCGGTATGCGGGGCGTTGCTTTTGGGGCGTTACTTGGGTTATGTGATTTTCGAAAGGATGCATTTGCTACAGGCATTCACGCCTGTTTGGTGCAGCAAAAATACCCGCATGCGGAAATCTCTTTTTCTGTACCAAGACTGCGTCCGTATATTAACAATGCTGATAACAATCCGAATGATGTGCACGAACGCCAGCTTTTACAAGTAATGTTGGCTTATAGATTGTTCATGCCCTATGCCGGAATTACAATTTCTACGCGTGAACGTCCGGGGTTCAGGGATAATGTTATCGGTATGGTCGCAACAAAGATATCGGCTGGCGTCAGAGTTGGCGTAGGCGGACATGATAATGAAGAAAAAGGAGATGCGCAATTTCAAATCTCAGACTCAAGAAGTGTAGGCGAAATCCATTACATGATCGTTTCCAGGAACCTGCAGCCCGTTTATACCGACTATATCCGAATGTAAGAAGGTGATGCGCCTGTGATAATTGCAGTTACGAACAGAAAGATCTGTAAAGGCGGGTTCCTTGAGCGGATCGCAGAAATAGCAAAGGCGCGTCCTTCAGGCATTATATTGCGTGAAAAGGATTTAGAGCCGGAAAGCTATGAGGAATTGGCTGTAATGTGTAAACAAATATGCGCACGGCATAATGTTCCGCTCATTATCCATACGCATATTGGAGTTGCGAAAAATATGGGGATAGAATGCCTGCATTTTCCCATGTATGCTTATAGTAAGCATCATAAAGCAGCATTTAAGCATGTCGGAGTATCCGTCCACTCTGAAGAGGAAGGGAAACTTGCGGAATCAATGGGAGCAAGCTATCTGATAGCCGGGCATATATTCCCAACGGATTGTAAAAAAAGCATGCCTCACCGCGGTTCGGATTTTCTCAAACGGCTGTGCAGCCACGCCGCCGTTCCTGTTTTCGCCATAGGAGGTATTACGAAAGATAATCTTTCAGAAATAAGGGGTTGCGGTGCTGCGGGCATTTGCATCATGTCTGAATTCATGATGTGTAAGGACCCTTTTGAATCAGTGAGTCACTATCATCGTTTAATGAAACAATTCTGCCAGTCATAAAACTCTGATTTGTCAACCCAGACCCGGGAAAAGCCGAGTCTGGGCTTTTTGTCGCTGCCGGTTATACAGCTTTCGTTAGTTGTTGTTCCGTTGGGCTGGCAAAAAAAACAGACAACATTAAAATATTTAATATTAATATTAAAATTATTAATATTAATATTGACAAAACAAAAATAATGGCATAATATTAATGCATAAGGAGGTGGCTGATACGGATAAATATAAAGCACCGTCAACATGTCCGGTATGCGGCGGTCAATATGAGATCACCGCACTGACATGTAAACAATGTAAAAGCGAACTGAACGGCCGGTTTGAGGGATGTGAATTCTGCTCGCTGAACGAAAGTGAAAAGGGGTTCCTGTCTGCGTTCATCAAATGCAGAGGGAACATCAAGGAAGTGGAGAAGGAGCTTGGGATTTCGTATCCTACGGTCAGGAACCGGCTGGACAACATTATTTCAAGACTGGGCTATGAAGACAAGCAGGCAGGTTTGGTCAAGGAAGAACGGCAAAAAATCATAAAGCAGCTTGAAAACGGGGAGATCTCCGCGGGCGAGGCTGCGGAGATCTTAAAGAGTCTGAAATGATGAAAGGGAGGAAGTACAATGAACGAGGAGTCCCTCAAAATATTAAAAATGATTGAGGTTGGAAAAATAACGGCCGAGGAAGGAAGCAAACTGCTCGAGGCGCTCGGGGATACGCCCGACGAAACAGCTCAGCTCAGGGCCAGCGCGGCTCCAGAAAAGAAAGACAGGATACTGCGGGTTGTTGTGGATACGCGGGGACACGGGGAAGAGGACGCGAAGGTCAGGGTGAACATCCCGCTGGAAGTTGCAAAAAAGGTTGCGAAGTTTACGGCTGTAATCCCTAAAGATGCGAAGAAGGAAATGCAGGAAAACGGTATCGATATTGATGCGATTGACCTTGAAGGGCTTATTGAGATGTTCGTGAACGGACAAATAGACGAAAACCTCGTGGACATTGAAACGGGGAATAACGGGAAAGGCGCCAGTGTAAAAGTATATGTGGACTAAAAAAAGCCATTTCGTGTATATATACTTGAAAATAAAAAGAGCCCGGATACCGATTTTGATACCGCTGCGCATTCTATGGGAGCTGTTGGACGCTCTGGAGGATATTTCACTTTTTGTCAGGGTCCATTCGAAGGCAGATATCCCCGGGATCATAAGGGCTACGGCGGAAACGGTACACACGCTGTCGAAGATGGGCAGATTTGACATGGTCGATGTGGATGTGGGGCATGCGGGCGATGCAGTTAAAATTAAGGTTTGTTTAAGGTGATGGCGATGGGAAAACTATTGATGAGGTTTATAGCATATTTCCTGATTTTCTTTGGCCTGTCCTATCTGCTCTCAGGCGTGGCGGGAGATGTCATGGGTTTCGTGTTGCTGGCTATGATACTGGCTTTGGCAAATATGTTGATACGCCCGCTGCTTACGCTCGTAGCGCTGCCGTTTAATATTTTAACCTTCGGCATTGCAAGCATATTTGTGAATATGCTTACAATGCTCATAGCGGATGCCATCGTTGCATCCGCAAGCGTGACAGGGTTTTGGACAATGGCGCTCGTATCCATGCTGGTAATGGCAGCGGACGGCTGTATCCGTGCTGTGCGCTACGCGGGCAAAAAACAGGGATAATGGCAGAGATAATAAAGATGTTTACAATTACAGAGTGTTAAAGAACCCTGTTTCGCTGATGGAAACAGGGTTCTTATTATGACTGCGATGGTTATCCGGCTATAATAATGCCGTCAAATATATCGTTTGCGTTATAGTGCATCACCTGATAGTATCCCTGAATCTTCATGCCGATGCACTTAAGCCAGCCCTTTTTGCCGTCTGCGGCCTGCAGTCTGAACCAGTACGGCCCGAGCACACCCACAATCTTTAATTGCTCGCCCGCCTGTGGGATGAAAGCAATCGCGTCATCCGAATAATCCCTGGGGAATGTGCTGGTACCGCTCGCGTAATCCCACATTACGTAGTATTTTGAGCCGAAATACTTGGAATCAGCATGCTTGAGCAGCACACAGTATTCCTTTAAGGCAAGGGGCTCCTGCTGGTTCAGGGGTTTTGTTGCGTAGCGTTCCTCTTTTAATTTCCGGTTTGTTCCGCTGCATCTGTAGTGGCCGTTGTACCAGACATCCGAAAAATTCTGGGTGCGTGTGAGGCAGGTGACCAGGCCCTGTCCGTCAAAGTGTTTCTTGGGATCAAACCCGCTGCGCCATGCCCCGTCGAATTTCACGTCCATCAGTCCGCCCATGGAGATGAGCTTCGTACCGTTCCACCAGTAAAGCCAGGTAAAGGCTTTTTCACTGTCCGCCAGATCACCGTATTTATCGGTAAATGCAATTTCGAGTATTTTATCGGATTTATCCACATCGGTAATGGCAAAAAGCTGGGCTAAACCGCTTTTGTTAATGGTATATGCCGTTCCGTTAATCGAAAAAACAGAAGAAGCGGCATTAGCGGTAAATTCCAGTTGTTCCGGTGTTCCGTCCTGATTAAGATCCACCAGTCCCTTTGATTTATAAATGTCGAAGGGTACCGCATTATCTCCCGCCTGATCGGGCGTTTCCCCGAAAGCAGATGCTGTGGGCGCCACGCTTTCAGAAGGGCCAACTGTTTCCGAAGGGGTTGGCGTTGATGGAGAAACGCTTACAGAAGCAGAAGGAGAGGGAGACGCCTTGTTAATGCAGGACACCAAAAGAACCAGGCACAGGAGAACCGTGCACAGCAAACAACCTTTTTTCATATTCAAGACTCCCAATAAAAGATTTGAAAAAAGTATGAACCGGCTTTCAGAAGTATTTGGATACAGTATATTAGCATAATTAAAGACGGACAACAATGTGTTTTCGAAATCACTTGCGCTCCATTTTTGCGTTTAAGTTTATGGTTTTCAGGACCGCCTTTTATTCCCTGAATATCATCATAATTACAGGAAACTATTAAACTCATATCTTTGCAAGAACCAAATATTAGAAAAAAGCAGTTTCAAATTGCATTCGCATTCCCTCCTATGGTATCGTATTATCATGTATAAATTATTATCCGTATATGATATCATGCTATCATAAAATTTAATTATGAAGAGGGGTTTTTTATGAAGAGGATATTCGCTTCGGTTTTTGCGGTGTTCATGCTGGCACTTATGCTTGCGGGCTGCAACCAGAAGAAAGAAACCGTATTCATTGGCGGGGCAGGCGATTTGGAAGGGAAAAAGATCGGCGTCCAGTTGGGCACGACCGGAGACATCTATGCATCTGATATCAAGGGTGTGACCATGTCCCGTTACAACAAAGCTGTTGATGCAGCGATCGACCTGAAAAACAGCAAAGTAGATGCCGTCATTCTCGACGAGCAGCCGGCGAAGAAGATCGTGGAAAACAACTCTGACCTGATGATACTTAACGAGAGTTTGACAAAAGAAGATTACGCAATCGCCGTAAGGAAAGGCGACACCGAGCTGTTGAAAAGCATCAACGCAACCCTTGCGCGCATCAAGAAGGACGGAACCTTCCAGAGCTTCCTTGACGCGTATATTCCGCAGAGCGGTGAAAGCAAGCCGCTCCCTGATAGGACGGCTACAAATTATAAAGACACCATCGTGATGGGAACGAACGCAGAATTTGCGCCGTTTGAATATAAGGAGGGGGACAAGGTTGTCGGTTTCGATGTGGAAGTCGCAAACGAGATTGCAGCAGACCTTCAGAAAAATCTCAAGATTGAGGACATGAAATTTGACAGCCTCATCGGTGCGCTTGCAGCAGGAAAAATCGATATGATCCTCGCTGGGATGACGGTTTCCGACGAACGAAAGAAGAGCGTGGATTTCTCGGATTCGTATTATACCTCAACCCAGGTTATCATCATCAGGAAGACCAGTTTGAAAGAAGGATAAAAGCCTAACGCTTGAATGCGGGACAGTGTAAAATCTGTCCCGTTTTTTCAGCGCCGGAGGAATAATATGAGTTTTTTTGATCAGGTTTACCAGAATCTCATAGTGGAAAGCCGTTGGCTGTCCATATTAAAAGGGCTGGGCGTGACCGTGGAAATATCCGTATTTGCTATCCTGGTCGGAACCATACTGGGTATTATTCTGGCACTCATGCGCATATCGCGCTTTTCCATCGGAAAGGTACGGATACTCGAGAAGATATCGTCCTTTTATATAACCATTATTCGTGGCACACCGATGATGATTCAGCTTTTGATCATTTATTTAGTGGTATTCGGGTCGGTGGATATTGACAAGGTCATTGTGGCGGTCATCGCATTCGGCATGAACAGCGGCGCATATGTTGCGGAGATTATCCGCGGGGGGATTTTATCGGTAGACAAAGGGCAGATGGAAGCGGGAAGATCGCTGGGATTGAATTACAGGCAAACCATGATGCATATCATCATGCCGCAGGCAATCAAGAATGCTTTGCCTACGTATACCAGCGAGTTTATCGTTTTAATCAAAGAAACGGCTATTGTCGGATACATCGCGCTGGTGGATATGACCAGAGCGGCAGATATTATCCAGAGCAGGACTTTTTCGCCATTCGTTCCACTCTTGACCGTCGCGCTTGTTTACCTGCTGCTGACGGGGCTGCTTGCAAAGCTGTTCATGAAGCTGGAGAGGAGGCTGCGTCAAAGTGATAACCGTTAAAAACCTTTCCAAGGATTTCGGCGATCACAGGGTGGTCGACGATGTCTCCCTTGAAATCCATAAAGGGGAAAAGGTCGTGATCGTCGGGCCTTCCGGTTCGGGAAAAAGCACTTTTTTGCGCTGTCTCAACCTTCTGGAAGCTCCGACGGAAGGCGAGATTTTCTTTGAGGGAGACCGCATAACGGATGCAAACACAGACATCAACGAAATCCGAATGAAGATGGGCATGGTGTTTCAGCACTTCAACCTGTTTCCCCATTTGACGGTGTTAAATAACATTACCCTGGCTCCCGTTAAACTCAAGCTGCAGTCGAAGGAGGAGGCCGAGGAAACGGCGCACCATCTCCTGAAACGGGTGGGCCTGACTGCAAAGGCGAAAGCATATCCGTCGCAGCTTTCGGGCGGTCAGAAGCAGAGGATAGCGATTGTCAGGGCGCTGGCGATGGACCCGGACGTCATGCTTTTCGATGAGCCTACATCTGCGCTCGACCCCGAGATGGTGGGCGAGGTGCTTGAAGTCATGAAGGAGCTGGCCGAAGAGGGCCTGACCATGGTCGTGGTCACGCATGAGATGGGGTTTGCAAAAGAGGTGGGCACAAGAGTGCTGTTCATGGATGAGGGAAAGTTTAAGGAGGAAGCTACTCCCGCGGACTTTTTCGGAAACCCGCAGAACCCGAGATTAAGGGATTTTCTCTCGAAAGTCCTGCGCGCGTGGTAATTGGCTTTTAGAATATAGCCTATGGAAGTATATAAACAGCAAAGCCCGGGAACATCCCGGGCTTTGCTGCGGGTGGCGAAGTAAGCCAGGACCGGTTTTCACCGGGTCCCGGGCATAGTAGCATGTTTTAGAACACGGGGCCATCCAGCGCTTCGTAGATGTCGGTGAAGCGCTTGAAGGCGTCCTCGTATGCCGCGAAGTTGGCCGGATTCGGCTCAAAC
>JBMOLJ010000023.1:0-17934 GCA_049324235.1 Bacillota bacterium | reverse complement strand
AACGACTCCTATGACTGTAAATGATCTTTCTTTTTTCATTCTCATCCTCCTTACGGTAGTAGCGATATGTTGATTCATATACATACTTTGAGTATTTCACAGATCTCGCGTTTTTATGGATGTATTAAACTTTCTTTTACTATATAATACTTGATATATCATATTATATATAGATCGTCAACACTTATCAGCAGTATATGCTCAATTGAGCATATACTGCTGACTAACCCCGCTTACCGTCGTCGTTCCTGTGTCTTGGCTTTCACACCCTCGATCCGCTCGAACACCTCTTTCGGGACCTTGTCCAGTAACCTCTGTTGCCTGTCGGCTACCTTTTTGAACTGATATGCTTTATCCCAGGCTTCGTTGATCTTTTCGTCCTTAGCTCTTAATTCCCCCTTCAGAGACAGATTATCAAGTTCGAGTTTATTGATATACCCTTGTGTATTTTTCGCCTGTGCAGTGAATCTCTCGGCTTCGGGTATCCATTTTTTCAGTAGGGTAATAGCTTCATCCCGCTTTTTCCCTGCATTAAGGAATGTGATGTCAGATAACGCCTGTTGGACTTCCTGAAACTGTGTATCCAGCCTCTGAGCCTTCTTATAGAGCCATACAGGGACATGCATACGGTGGCTCTCGATGGCGCTTACACCGCGTTCCAGTTCGTTCCAGCGCGACGACATATATTCATGGAATTTGGTCTGCCATTCGGACAGCTTTTTCTGATTGCCCAGGACGGTCTTCGCAGACAGCTTTCTATCCGGTGTAATCGGTGTAAAACAGATGTGCATGTGCGGTGTTTTCTCATCCATGTGTACCGTGGCGGCAAACACATTGTCTTCGCCAACCTCCTCCTGAATGAACCGTACCGCCCGCATAAAGTATTCTCTTTGTTTTTGGTACAGTAGAAGCGCAAAAACCAATTCTTAATCGGATTGGAAGTCTGCGCTTCATTACTTATAATAAGTGGGTAATGGAATGGCGTATTTTCTTTTGGATTTTGCATCCGCAGCCGAAACTGCCGACCATCCACTTATTATCAGCATTCGGTTAAGCAGGTTGAAACCCGTCAGGGCTTTCGTGTCACGAACCAAAATGAATTGTAATAAGCGCAGATGGAGCATTACAAAAATTTTAGCGAGGTGAAACGTATTGATTAGTGTTGGAATTGATGTTTCCAAAGGTAAGAGTACCGTATGCATTTTGAAACCGTATGGCGAAGTTATAAAAGCTCCGTTTGAGGTTTTGCATACAAAAAGTGGGCTGGATGAACTTGCTGCACAGATTGGCGTTCAGGACGATATCCGGGTGATAATGGAATCCACAGGGATCTACCATTACCCAGTTTTAACACATCTCAAAGAACGCAACTTTTTTGTTTGTGTCGTGAATCCGTTAACCATGAAGAAGTATGCCGACCTTTCATTGCGCAAGTCTAAAACAGATAAGATCGATGCCATTAGAATCGCAAATTTCGGTATAGATAATTGGTATCATCTTACTGACTATATGCCAACAGAAGCTATTTACGAGGAGCTGCGTACACTCAGTCGGCAATATTCTCACTATATGGCATTGCATATAAGAGAAAAAAACAACTTATCGGTTCTGTTAGAAAAAACCATGCCGGGCATCAAATCGTTGTCCATGAGCAAAACGGATTTGCCCCAGCAAAGCAAGCTTTGTTACATTGTGCAGAGATACTGGCACTACGATAATATCACGCAAATGAGCGAAAATCGTTTTATAGCGGATTATTGCAAATGGGCAACAAAGAAGGGATACCGTGGTAATGAGAACAAAGCACATCAAATTTATGCTCTGGCTCAAAATGGCATCCCAACTCTGTCTTCCAATACACCATCGACCAAAATGCTTGTACAGGAAGCTACACGAATTCTTCTGGAAACAGACAGAATCCTAAGCCTCATTTTAATACAGATGCGCGATTTAGCAAAGCAATTAAAAGAATATGAGTTGATATTAGCTATGCCGGGCGTTGGCGCAACCTTAGCACCTCTTGTTATTGCTGAAATCGGTGATGTTAGACGTTTCCATAGTGGCAGCGCTTTAGTTGCTTATGCGGGAATTGTGCTCCCGCTTACCAATCGGGAGCATTCGCGGCAACAAACCGCAGAATTTCAAAAAGAGGTTCGCCTAAATTGCGTAAAATCGGGTTTCAAATCATGACCGCCATCGGAAGAGCAAAACCATCAACAGATACAGCTGTATATGATTATATATGCAAAAAGCTTGCAGAGGGCAAAGCAAAGAAACTGGCTAAAATCGCCGGACTAAATAAGTTCCTCAGAATTTACTACGCAAGAGTGATGGAATTGGATTCCATATAAATTTGGACAATCTTTTTCCATCGGATCCTTTTCGGCCGGTGTGTTTTGTTATGCCCATTTTTCTGCATCATTTCATCAATTCCTACTTGAAAAACCTTTGCAGGTATCGGCTGGTATCTCTTTTCCAGAACACCGCATGGGTTTTTTATGATTGCCGGATGACGCACGGCTTGGCCGCCGCGCATCATCCATATTTTTGAGGCGATTCGGCTGTACTGAATTCCCGCCGCAGATACCCGAATCGCCACAAACCCATAGCGGTGTAACACACTATACCTTGCAAGCAAGGTGTGTGGTCGGGGACACCCCGACACCCCGCTCAACTGCCACTCTGGTGACAGTTGGTGACGGCAGTGACGGTTCTTTCCCGGTAGGGATATTGCTGTCACAACTGTCATAACCGTCACCTTTTATTAAGCGGATTGAGCGCCCTTTGCCCGTTCGCTTGTATTCGTAGGTGATACCGTTTTCCGCCAATATGGTGCTATGAAACTGGTTGAGAAGTTTGGTTACGGTGTTGGCAGGTGTTTCCTGGTCGTCCATTTCGGCTAACAGTTCTGAAGCACAGCCGTTCCATTCACCAAGCTGAGATATGAAGTCTACCAGCCGAAAAAGGAAATCAGGGATTTCCCGCCCGGCGATTTCCTCTGGTTTTTGACAGGCAATACAGCGCCACACACAATTCTGAAACTGAAGTGTCAGACCGCATCGGCGAGTCGGAAACTCCCATAGTGGCTGACCAATTGCGACTTTCAAACCCAGCCATAGCATAAGCCAGCCCTTTCCCACCTTAGGGCTGCCGCCCAAAAGGTGCAGCCCCGAAGGGAGCAGCCGGTCCACAATGAAGCGGACGGGCTCTAGAGGAATGGATAGCAGTGTTTCGGCATCAATCGTTTTTAGAAGTTGCTTTTCGTTGCTCATAAAGCTTCACCGCTGTTGCTTTCAATCCATTTGATGAATTGCTCCTTGCTAACGATCATGCGTTTTCCGATCCGAAGGGTGGGGAAGTCCTTGGCGTGCATCAGTCCATATGCCCCTGCTCGGGAGATGCCGAGTGTTTTTGCCAGTGTGTCCGCATTCAGCATAAGAGGGAGTTGATCGTATGATGTTTTGTTGTTGGTCATTCGTGATCTCCTTATAAAAGTTTTCAAGGTGCTGTGCCGCTCTTTCATGTTCCTCCTTTCTGATAACGACTATTGTAATTGAATGCATAGATATTCCGCGTTGACAATGCTACACCATGTTTGATATCATCGCAATAGAAAAAAGACGATTATTATATTGAATAATCCTTTTCGTTCGCAGTAGATAACGATTTTCGTTTTTAGGAGCAATGGATATGCCGTATTATGCAAGGCTTTTAAACAACAAAATGCAGGTTTTCATTGAAGAGGATGGGCGCTTGTGCCATCAGAGTGAAGCGCTCGTCGGCGATCAGTTGCTCGACTTTATTTACTATGATCTTCGGAAGCTGAACAGGGCGCTGGATGGTGCATACAGTCTTGCAACGAGTGTGAAAGATGCGGATTTCAGTGTGATACTCAGGGATTTGGATATACAGAATATCTACCTGCGGTTCTTTGCGGAATTATTCCTGGACACTGTGATCCTCGATAAGCCCACGACAAAAGCAGGCTTTGAAGCTCTATGCAAGAGATTCCCGAACGAGGTTGCTCTGTTAATGGAATATGCCAAAGTATCTTTCCGTACGGTTGGCAAAGCCTTCCTGATCGGCGTATTCAGCGTCCATGCGATGGGGATGCAGGAGTTTATGAAATCTCAGTTGGAGTTTTGCATGAACAGCACGGACGAAAAGTTGTATAATGATCTTTCGCCCACAGAGCGATTGTACGTTTATCAGCAATGGCGCAAGGCACAGGGAGAGCACACTTTGTACTTTGAAGCGGATGCCTTTTCTTCCCGGCTGGTTATCAGCGAGAATATCCAGATGGAAGGAGACTTTTCCATTGAGAGGATGGCGGAGTTAATTCATGCAAAAAAGCCGGAGATTGCGGAAATGACCGTGCTTCCTAATGGATGGGCGCTTATGCGGTACGAATTGATGAAGATGGTTACGGAGGGTGTCGCAGTCAAAATTTGTGGCAACTGTGGACGGTGCTTCATCCCCGATGGCAGAAGCGACATCGAATACTGTTCCCGTCCGTTGCCGAACCAGCCGGAAAGGACCTGCCAGACCGTGGGGGCGTTGCTCAAGCATCAAAACAAGGTGAAGAGTGATCCAGTCCATATGGCGTACAACAAGGCTTACAAGCGCAACAACTCCCGAGTGCGCTATGGAATGATGTCGCAGGATGAATTCCTAAAGTGGTCTGATGAAGCGCGGGCCATGCGGGAGAGATGCCTGAACGGGGAGATAGATATGGACACATTTATGGAATGGCTGAACAGGGACAGGATATATAAAAGACAGAGTTGACTTTATTGTCGTACAGCAATACAATATTAATGTCCGACAATTAATAGGAGGTGAAAGTCCTTGTCAGACACACGAAAGGCGGGACGCCCTTTTGCAGAAAACCCCAAAGCCACAAAATTAACTGTTCGCATCGATAAAGAAGAAGCCCAAATACTGGACAGTTATTGCGAAAGAAAAATGATTAGTCGTTCAGACGGGGTTCGCGAAGGGATACGTCGCTTAAAGAAATGAGAAGGAAGCGGTGCTATACCTACCAAAGCTAACACCACTTCCTGCCGCACAGCTGCCCGAGGGCGCACTGTACGTTACTATACTATCATGCGTACCATCTCCATTACAAGAACGAGCGCGTCCTTGAGCAGTCATGCAAATCCTGAGACAAAGGAATTCTTCATGCAACATCGGTTGATAGGGAGGTTTGAAGATGGCAAAGAAGAGAGGGAATGGAGAAGGCACGCTTCAACACCGGGCAGATGGCAGATGGGCTGTATCCTTTTTCGTAGGTTATGAAGATAACGGCAAACCGCTTCGAAAAACCGCCTATGGTAAAACACAGCAGGAGGCCATTGATAACGGCAGAAAACTAAAAGAACGCATCGATAAAGGTATTATCATTAATAAACGAATGCCTTTTGAAGAATGGGCGGACAGATGGTATAAGGATTTTAAAGGCTCTGTAAGTGATGCTACCTATGAAGGCTATGCCTATACCTTGTCTCTTGTAAAAAAGTTAATAGGAACGAAATACCTCTATTCGATTAAAGCCCTCGATATTGAAAAGTCTCTAAAACAACTCATCGCGGAAGGGTACAGCGGTTCCCAGATCAGTAAAGTCAAGGCCATGTTTAATCAGATATTCCGCAAAGCGGAAGCTAACGGAATAATTGAAAAGAATCCCGTCCAGCTTACAGAGAAAACGCGGATGCCGAAAAAGGCATCCTCCAAAGATAGCTTTAGCATCGCGGAAATAACAACGCTTCTCAAAGAACTTCCCAAGGACAGGACGGGACATGCTATAAGGCTGTCCATCTCTTGCGGGTTGCGGCCACAAGAACTGTTAGGGCTTGAAAAAGAGCATATCGAGGAAGACGGGAGTATGATCCATATCAGGCAGGCGGTTCAATTGCTTCATGGCAAAGTGCAGATTGGCGGTACAAAAAGCATATCCGGCGTTCGGGATATTCCCGTTCCTGTTTTTGCTAATGAGAGCGCCAGATTCCTTCGGGAACAGGCGCAAGGCTTTGTAATGAAAGGTAAGTTTGACTTGCCTATGAACGCCACTACATGGCGGGACTATTACAAAAAGGCGGTAAGTGCCGTAGAAGGCGTGCGTCTTTTACCACCCCATTGCTGCCGTCATACCTACATTACCTTGCTTCACGCTTCCGGCGTAGATTTTGACACCATACAGGCGCTTGCGGGGCAATCAGATGAGGATGCTACCAGGGGCTATATGCACATCAAAGAAGATGTAACTATGAGGGCTGTAGGTTTGCTGGAACAGACGTTGCAAGGAGGATTATCATAAGGCTTCCTGAACTCCATTTTCCTAGAAAACCGTACAGATGGTATTAATTGCTTATGTACAGTATTATTAAGTTCCATTCTCGTTACAGTCATAAATTACGGTCAATTATAAAACTGGAGTGGAATCCGAGGATAGCAAAAGTCCCGCAAATCCTTTATTTGCGGGACTTTACGCTGGTCTGGGTGAGAGGATTTGAACCTCCGGCCTCTTGAACCCCATTCAAGCACGCTACCAAACTGCGCCACACCCAGGCAACTTTTCATATACAGTACAGTAATGTATTATACCAGACAAACCCGAAATGTCAAGGTCAATCCACCCTCGATAACGAAGTGTTTTGTAGAACTACAATACATATGGGACAACCACGAGAAAAAAGATGAAGGATGAGCGCAAAACGGTTATTGTTAAGTTGGCAAACAAAACAGCACCGAAAGAAAGTGCTCATCCCTCATGCACAACATAACACAGTAAATGATTTTACCAAAAATGCTACTTAAGCAGCATAAAATGCCACTTAAGTAGCATTTTTGTTTTTTGTTAGGAAGTAAGATTGACCGAGCTAATTAATGCAAGTCCACCGATAGCCGCCGGTGATGGACCGCTTACAGCACACGAATAACAGCTTCAGCAACTCAACCCACTACCGGCTAAAGCCGGTAGGTTGGGGGAGCGGCTGAAGCCGCTTAAAATTCTCCGTCCAAACGGAAATTATCGCTTCTCTGATTTTCCGTTATATCCTAGTTTCAATACTGAAAATAAATGCACGCTAATACACTAGTCGTTACGCGAAAGGAGGGACAGGGAATTCCTCCGTGCTTACACTGTCCTAAATGTTTGACAATCCTACATGCTAACGCTCTGAAGGCCTTGACGCCCCTACGCCACTGTGCTACCTTTGATTTTTTGTGCGAAATAAAGGCCTCCTTATAAAGGAGGCCTGCCAAGCCTAACGTTTAACTAAAGAAGGATGCAGATCAGCCCGCCGCTACCCTCGTTGACAATGCGCTGCAGGGTCCTTTGGATCTTCATCCGCACATCTTCCGGCATGCGCACCAGCTTGTTGGATAGCCCCTCCTGCACGAGCTCATGCAGCGATTTCCCGAACACGTTCGTCGACCATATGGCCCCGGGGTTGTTCTCGAATTCATCCATCAGGTATTGCAGGAGTTCCTCGCTCTGCTTCTCGCTGCCCATCATCGGCGATACTTCGGTTTGTATATCCACGCGCATGATGTGCAGGGAGGGCGCGCTTGCCTTAAGCTTCACGCCGTATCTGCTGCCCTGGCGTACGATTTCAGGCTCCTCCAAAACCAGTTCGTCGGTTGTTGGCTGCACAAGCCCGTAACCTGTCTGCCTGACGCTGTTTAGCGCGTCTTTGAGCCTGTCGTATTCGCGTTTTGCGCCGATGAGATCCTTCATCATCGATACAAGCTGATAATCGTTTTCTATAGGGAAGTTGCAGGCCTCGCCCAACACGGTGTAGAACAGTTCCCTGTGCACGGGCAAATGGACGTCTACCATGCCTTCGCCCAGGCGCAGCGAGACGAGCGTCATAGGGTCCGCATGTTCAAATTCTGAAAACGCATCAGGAAGCATGGCATGATCGCGCATGCAATGCATGTTGGGCAGGACTTCGGCCAGCCTCTGGAAGATGCCTCCCGTAAGCCAGTGATCGGCGGGAAGCGCCTGCACCCATTCCGGAAGATCGATGTTGATGGCGCGGATCGGGAACTCCATGAGCATTATTTCAAACATGTTCAGTATGTCCTGGCTTTCCATGTTCATGACGTCGACCGCAAGCACCGGAACGTTGTATTTTTCGTTTAGCGCCTCTTTTAGTCTTTGAGTGTCCGGGTTGTTCGGGTTGCTCGAGTTGAGTACCATCATGAACGGCTTTCCCATAGCCTTGAGTTCATCTACGACGCGTTCTTCGGCCGGAATATAGGCTGAACGCGCAATGTCGGTGATGCTTCCGTCGGTGGTGACTACTATCCCAATCGTGGAATGGTCCTGGATCACCTTGCGCGTGCCCATCTCGGCTGCCTGCTCAAACGGCATTTCCTCCTGCGTCCAGGGCGTATGCACCATGCGCGGCATATCGTTCTCAATATATCCCACAGCGTCTTTTACGAGATACCCCACGCAGTCTACCAACCGTACCGATACCACCGCTTCAGGAGAAAGCGCAATCTTAACCGCCTCGCTGGGGACAAAATTCGGCTGCGACGTCATGATCGATTTCCCCGCGCCGCTTTGGGGCAGTTCATCCACTACGCGTTCCTTTGCGTAGCCCTGTTCCATCGCAGGCAGCACCAGTTTATCCATGAACCGGCGAATGAACGTAGATTTGCCTGTGCGCACAGGCCCGACGACTCCTATGTAGATGTCTCCCTGCGTACGCATGGCTATATCCTGATAAATATCGAAATTTTCCACGCTTCCCCCTCCTCCATATGGCTTGGCAAAAATAAAAATAAGGAAGACCGATAAAAGTATATGAGCCTACATAACAAAACATGCGTATAAAGATATACCCGTACGTAATGAAAATCTTCCTGCTTAAAACCCCGCACCAACTACGGCCAAGGGTTAGGTTGTTGCTCCGGAAGGGAATGTGCATGTCAAAAGAACACGTTATTTTCGCATAAAAAGACCGGGGGCTATCCCCGGCTCGTTTGCAAATTGAATTGGTTAAAATCCTATCTTTGTAAAATCAAGCTTGTTTTCCGTGCCGTTTAAAAGCCTTTTAATATTAGCGTGATGCCGGGCGATAATGAGCACGGCGATGATCAGGACAGTGACGATGTGCCAGACGTTGCCCGGGTTAAAAAGCAGCACGGCGATAAACGCCGCTACGGCGCCGAGCATGGAATTGATCGAGACGATCTTCGTAAGCACGATACTAAGGACTGCAAGAACAAACACACCGAGCGCGATCAGCGGTTCGATGACGAACAATACGCCGCAGGAACTCGCAACGCCTTTGCCGCCCTTGAATTTGAGGAAGACCGGAAAATCGTGCCCCAGAATGGAAGCCAGGCCGCCGACGCATGCGCCTGCGTCGCCCAGAAGCAGCATGCCGAACAGCGTTGCGATGACCGACTTCAATATATCGCCCAGAAGCGTCGCAAACCCGAGCTTCATCCCGAATGTGCGCAGCATGTTCGTGCTGCCCGCGTTGCCGCTTCCGTACTCGCGGATATCCTTGCCGATTATTTTACTTACAATCACCGAAGTGGAAAAACACCCGAGCAGATACCCCACCAGAATGCACAGAATCCATTTCCAGACCATTTTTTTATTCCTTTCTTTGGCGAAGAATAAACCGGATCGGCGTTCCTTCAAACCCAAACGACTTGCGCAGATAGTTCTCCAGATACCTCTGATACGAAAAATGCATCAGCTCTGGCTGGTTGACGAAGATCACGAAGGTAGGCGGTTTCGTGGATGCCTGTGTCGCGTAGTATACTTTCAGCCGCCGCCCGGCGTCGGCGGGCGGTTCATTAAGCAGCAGCGCCTCGCCCAGAATATCGTTTAGCAGGCCGGTTGAAATACGCCGCGAGAACTGTTCGTACACCTCGTCCACAACTTTAAGCACCCTGTGCAGGCGCTGCCCTGTCCTGGCCGAGACAAACATGGTTTTTGCGTAGGACATGAAGGCCAGTTCGTTCAGGACCTTTTTTTCGTATTTATGCAGTGTATGCGTATCCTTTTCGATCAAGTCCCATTTATTGATAACAATAACGGAGGCCTTGCCCTCCTCGTGCACATAGCCTGCGATCTTGGTGTCCTGCTCGGTAACGCCCTCCTCGGCATCCACCACCACCAGCGCGACATCGCAACGGCGTACGGCTGACAGCGCGCGTACGACGCTGTAGCGTTCTATGCTCTTGGGGTCGATGCTGCGCTTTCTGCGGATACCCGCCGTGTCTATCAATACATAGTCCTTGCCTTCGAAAGTCAGCGGCGTATCGATAGCGTCGCGCGTGGTGCCCGGGACATCGCTGACAATCGAGCGCTCCTCCCTGAGCATCGCGTTGACCAGCGACGATTTCCCGACGTTGGGTTTGCCTATCACCGCGATACGGATAGCCCCGCCTTGGGCCTCCGGCGTTTCGCCCTGCGGGAAATGCACGGTGACCGCATCGAGCAGGTCGCCTATGCCCAGCCCCTGCTGGGCCGAGATCGTAACCGGCTCGCCCACGGCCAGCTGGTAAAAATCGTATTGATTGTCCTCCAGCCGGGTGTTATCCACTTTGTTTACCGCCAATACGATGGGTTTTTTTGAGCGGCGCAGAATGTTGGCAACCTCCATGTCCGCGCTCACAAAGCCTTCCCGGCCGTCGACAAGGAAGATAATGACGTCGGCCGTGTCCACGGCCAGCTCCGCCTGCCGCTGCATCTGCTGCATGATCTCGTCCTGCGCCTGCGGCTCAATGCCGCCGGTATCGATGAGCGTGAAGGTATGCGTAAGCCACTCGGCATCGGTGTAGATGCGGTCGCGCGTGACGCCCGGCGTATCCTCTACAATGGCGATGCGCGCACCGGCTATCCGGTTGAAAAGCGTTGACTTGCCCACGTTAGGCCTTCCTACTATTGCTACGATCGGTTTCATTGCTAATTATACTTCCTCTTCCGTCGGCTCTCCCCACAACGCGGCGCATAACCCCTCCGGCGCAACGGGCACTACGGGAATATGCAGCGCATCCTGCACCTGCTCCAGCGTGACATCGTCCAGAAAAACGGACTCGCCGGAGCGCAGCATGCATTCGGGGATTATCAGGCATTCCCCCAGATCCCGCCCCATGAGCTGGCCGATGATATCCTGCCCTGTCACCAGCCCTGCCACCGTGATTTGCGGCCCGAAAAACCGGTTCTCTATTCCGTAGACCGCTGTGTCCGCGTTCACCCGCTCCGCCAGTTCTTTTATTATAGGCGCGGCCAGTACTCCCGTCGCGATGGAAAGCCTGCGCTGCCTGACCGGCTTGCCTTTGAGGCACTCGTACGCTTCGTCAAACGCTTCGCGAAGCCATGCGATCTGTCCCACGCCGTTTTCCAGCTGCGCAAAATCCCCGTAATGTGTGGCGGGCGGCAGGCTGCGGCCTGCTTTCAGATAAAACTCGTCCGCGATGAACACAAACGCGCTGCCCGTTTCGGCCGCGCTGCGCTTTTGCCATACCGCAACCTGGTCGATAAGTGCCGCAGCCTCCGCACGGGTAAACGGTCTGAGCGGATACAGCCCGTCCCTGAACCGCGTCAGGCCCACGGGTACCACCGCAACGGACTGCGCACAGGGGCGCAGCGTAAAAAGATCCGCTATCGTTGCGTTCAGAACTTCCGCATCGTTCACGCCCGGGCAGGCAACGATCTGCATATGGAAGCGTATGTTCGCGCCGCACAGCGATAGCAAACGTTCCATGACAGGCGCTTCCCCTGTTTGCCCCAGCATGAACCCGCGTACTTTTGGGTCCGTCGCGTGAACGGATATGTACAGCGGACCTGCCTGCAGGCGCAGCATGCGGTTGAACTCGTTGTCGCTCACATTGGTGAGCGTGATGTAGTTTCCCGTCATCAGCGAGAGGCGCCAGTCGTCGTCCTTGTAATACAGCGAGGAGCGCATCCCCTTTGGGAGCTGGTCGATGAAGCAGAAGACGCATGTATTGGCGCAGCTCCTCTGGGCGCTCATCAGCGGCGTTTCGAACACCAGCCCGAGCCCCTCGGTTTCATCCTTTTCCACGTCCGCCCAGTATTCGCCTTCATCGCCCTCAAAGCAGAGTTCCAGCGATGTGCACGCACACAATTGCTCGTAATCCATCACATCCGCGATCTGCTGAGCATTGATGGTCAGCAGCCTGTCACCCGGGCCTACGCCCAGCTCATCCGCAATGGAACCGGGGACAACTTCCTTGATCGTGTGCTTTGGCATCCTTATCCTCGCATGTTTGATGTTCCCCATTATAACATATTACCCCTATTTTTCCTATTCCTGTCACGCCTTTTGAAACAAACCTGTAAAAAGCCCCAAAAATGATCGGGCACCGGCAGTATTCCGGTGCTATATAGCAAATGGACGACGTTGTGCTTACGGCGCGCTGCGATTTTTGGGTATTTTGATGAAAACAAAGCGTTTAATTGCGTCTTTCAGCTCGTAGAACCACAGGGCGCACCACAGGGAAACGGCAAACAGGTTCCAGCTGTATCCCGTGCCCAGCTCCAGCATATTGATCCCGCCAGTGATGAGGGAATAACCCACGTACAGTATACAGGCAAGCAGCGCGCCCAACAGGGAGTATACCAGCATGCCCGGGCGCGAATCGGCAATGAGTGCCGCCAGAACGCCGCAGGCTGCGCCGGGCAGAAGTGGTTCCAGAATGCCCTGCCTGTTCCAAAGCATGAGAAGAAGCAGCATCCACAGGCCGCACAGGAGGATGCTCAGCCACATCCGCGCGATTCGCTCGCCGAGCACAAGGCTGCGGTACACCGCCCAGACGCCGGCCACCAGTACAAAGCCGACGCCGGCGGGCGAAACTGTCCCGCCTCCGATTTTAATCTCACCGGGCAGAGTCTGAAATATGGCGGCGCACACCAGAAACACCACGGCAAGAAAACGCGGCCAGCCGAGTTCTGTGCAGACGCGTTCGCCTACCGAAAACAAACAAAGTATTGCCAGCGCTACAAGTACCACCGTTCCTATTGACATAACCTGCTTCCTCTTAATAAAACTTTATAGTTTTACGCTTCCCGCCAAGAGGAGCAAGTATACGAAGAACAAAATCCCAGCTTAAAAAAGCCAGGTTTTATCGGTACTTGATTCCGTTTCTTCAAGCCGTTCGCCCGTATCGAAATAGACGATCCATTCGCAGACGTTGGTGATATGGTCAGCCATGCGTTCCAGATAACGGTCAATGAATACAAGAGGCATAACCACCGTCGCCTTTGTTCCGTCCTCCATCAGTATGTGAAGCAGGTCCCTAAGCACCTGATAGAACCGCGCATCCACCTGTTCGTCGCGCTTGTGCACGTCCCTGGCAAGAGAAACATCCACGCGCACGAACGCGTCCAGGCAATCGCGCACCATGCCCGTAACCTGGTCGGCCATGATCGGGATGGCCTCGGGGACTGAGTTGGACAGCGGCTCCTTTTGATTCTTGATCAGATGCGCGATATTCACAGCCAAATCGCCTATGCGTTCTATATCCTTGGTGATTTTGTTTATCGCGAAAATGAAACGCAGGTCTCTTGCGACGGGCGTTTGCGTCGCCAGCAGGCGTACGCATTTATCCTCTATCTCCCGTTCCAGATTGTTGATCTGTTTGTCGTCGGTGATGATGCTCGACGCCAGCTCGATATCATTATTGAGCAGCGCCTCCATCACCAGCGTAATGGTGCGCTCCACCCTGGAGCCCATGCGCAGCACATGCATATTGATATCCTCAAGCATTTGCATATACTGTTTCCTGTATGGCATGCCCTCTCTCCTTTCATGTGATCAGCCGAATCTCCCGCTGATGTAATCCTCGGTGCGTTTATCTTTCGGGCTATAGAAAATCTCCTCGGTGACGCCTGTTTCGACCACTTCGCCGTGGAGAAAAAATGCGGTTTTGTCCGATATGCGGCCTGCCTGCTGCATATTGTGCGTAACGATGACGATGGTATACTCGGTCTTGAGCATGTCGATGAGCTCCTCGATCTTTGCCGTGGAAATCGGATCCAGGGCCGAGGTGGGTTCATCCATGAGCACGACCTCGGGCTGCACCGCCAGTACGCGCGCGATGCAAAGCCGCTGCTGCTGCCCGCCGGATAGCCCGATCGCCGATTTGTGGAGCCTGTCTTTCACCTCGTCCCACAGTACGGCCGCCTTCAGGCTTTCCTCAACGATCTGCTCGAGCTTTCCCTTGTCGCGCAGGCCGTGTACGCGCGGCCCGTACGCGATATTGTCAAACACCGTCATCGGGAACGGGTTGGGGCTTTGAAAGACCATGCCCATCCGTTTGCGCAAATCGGTGACGTCAACGTCCCTATAAATGTTCTGTCCGTCAAAATACACTTCGCCTTCGATGCGTACGCCGTCAATCAGATCGTTCATCCGGTTGAGCGTCTTTAAAAACGTCGATTTGCCGCAGCCGGAAGGCCCGATGAAGGCCATGACCGAATTCTTTTCGATGTCTATGGTAATATTCTTGAGCGCCTGGAATTCACCGTAAAACAAGTCCAGATTCCGTGTGTAGATGACGGCTTCCCCGTTCTCCTGCACGTTCTCCTGCACGTTTTCCTGCACGTTTTCCTGCACGCTTCCCTGCGGGTTCTCCTGCACGTCCTCCTGCGGGTTCTTATTATCGTATTGTAACATATGCATATCAAGAATGTCTCCATTCTGTGACGTTTTTTCCGTTTCCCGGTTTTTTATTGTTATTATAGGCATCGGGTTCATCCCCCTTTATATTCTTTTACTCCTGTTTAAGCGTTTAACCAGAAAACTGGCCAGGAAGTTAAGCAGGACGATCAGCAAAATCAAAACGGTTGCCGTTGCGAACGCCTTGGGCACCGATATGCCTTCATGGATCAGCGTATACAGGTGGAGCGCCAGCGAACGGGCGGAATCCAATAGGCTTGTCGCAATGCGCGTACCGCTCCCCAGCGTTAAAAACAGCGCGGCAGTTTCCCCGACAATGCGGCCCATGCTCAGGATTATTCCCGATAAGATGCCGGGCATTGCGCTGGGCAGCACCACTTTCATGATGGTCTGGAGCTTCGTCGCACCCAGGGCCAGGCTCCCTTCGCGGTAGGACACCGGCACCGAAGCGATGGCGTCCTGCGCGGTCCTGACCAGCGTGGGCATGATCACAACCGCAGCGGTAAGGCTGCCGCTCAATAGCGACCATCCGAACCCGAACAGCCGGCCGAACAGCGTGAACCCGAACAGGCCGAAGATGATGGACGGTATGCCCGCCAGGTTCTCGACCGCAAAGTTGATCACCCGCACCAGCCGCCCCGCTTTGGCATACTCCGTAAGATAAATAGCAGCCAGTATGGACAGCGGCGCCGAGAAGAGCAGCGACAGGAACACCAGATACAGCGTGTTCACAATCATCGGCAGTATGCCGCCCTGGTTGCCCAGGCCTTTGGGCGGGCTTGTGAGAAATTCGAGCGTAATGTTCGGAATGCCGTTAATGAGGATATATCCTACGATAATGAGCAGGATCCCCAGCGTAAGGATCGCCGCCGCCCAGATCAGGGTTGTTGCGGTAACCTGCGCCCTGCGCACACGCTTCCGGTTGTTTATGCCGCTTAAATATTTATTCTGCGGTACCATTATTTCACCGTCCTGTTGATTAGCTTGTTCACGATAAAATTCAGAACCATGATGAATACGAACAGCACTACGCCCGTTCCAAACAACGCGGAATAATGCTCGGTACCGGGCGTGACGTAGGACATATCCATGACGATGTTGACCGTGAGCGTCCGCGCCGGATCCAGCAGGGAAGCGGGTACGACGGGGGTATTCCCCATGACGAGGATGACGGCCATCGTCTCGCCCAGCGCCCGTCCGAGGCCGAGCACCACCGACGTGATGATCGTATTCTTCGCGGCGGGCAGAATGACTTTATATATAGTCTGCCAGTGTGAAGCGCCCATGGCCAGCGAACCGGATTTATAGGCGCCGGGTACCGCGCGGATGCCGACTTCCGAGATGCTGATAATGGTGGGCAGTATCATGATTGCAAGGATGATTCCGCCAGCCAGCACGCTTTGCCCGTTCACCCCGAAAATATCCCTTATGATCGGAACGATCATCGTCAGGCCGAAAAAGCCGTACACAACCGAGGGTATGCCCGCAAGCACGTCTATAGCGCGGCGCAGGACGCGCGCGGGGCGCTCGGGCGCGATTTCGGCGAGGAATACCGAGCAGGCAAGGCCAATGGGCAGCGCAATAATGAGCGAGATGACCGTCACGTAAAATGAGGTAACAATCATGGGCCATATGCCGTACAGCGGCGGCGAGGCCGTGGGGGCCCATGTTTCACCGAACAAAAAAGAAAGGACGCCATGGCTCCGGAATATTGGCAGCCCTTCCGTAAAAATCATGATTGTAATGAGTCCCACCAGGAGTACTGTTACCAGCGCGCAAACCAGCAGCAGGATTTCAATAGGCTTTTCAAAATAGCGTCTTTTTATCGCTATGCCTGTCCGTCTCATTTGAATAACCCGTCCACTCATATTTATTCCGGGCGGCTGATCCGCAGCCGCAACCTAAAATATTATAACGGAACTGCTTTAAACTTAGCTTAAGCCATTGTTAAGTTTGTGTTAACAGCGCGCATTGTAATCAGCCTGTTTCTCCCATGTTCTGTTTAATCCTTTGTTATTCTGAAGGGGCAGAGCAACTGAAAAATCAAATCTATTAGATAAGCTCTTTAAGATTCTGCGCTGCGCTCAGAATGAGCAATTATTTAAAACGCCAAGCGTCCCGTATACGGGACACTTGGCGTTAAAGGGGTTGATTAAGCTTAAATGCTTAGCGGTTATTTGAGTATGTAGTGTTCTTCTGCGATAAAGTCCAGGGCTTCCTGATCGGTGGTGACGTAATCAATAAAAGTTTTCACCGCACCCGCGGGCTCTGCTTTGGTGAGGAGCAGGAACGGCCTTGAGATCGTGTACGTGTTGTTCTTGACGTTGTCTTCCGTGGCCTGAACGCCGCCAACCTTGACAGCTTTAAGGCCGGTATAGTTTCCGACTACGCCCAGGGAGATGTATCCGATGGCGTTTGGATCGCCCTCAACGCTTGCGGCAACTTGTCCGGTAGAATTCTGTACGAAGGCTTTGGTTTTTGCTTCATCGATATGCTTGTCTTTGCCCAGAACCAGTTCTTCGAAAGCGCCACGTGTGCCTGAGGTTGTCTCACGGGTTATCAGCGTAATTTTTGCATCTTTGCCGCCGACATCCTTCCAGTTCATGATCTCGCCGTTATAGATCTTGGCGATCTGCTCGATGGTGAGATCGGCAACCGTATTGTCTTTGTGGACGACAACCGCGATACCGTCCAGGCAAAGCGTGGTCTTGACCAGTGCAGGGTCGTCTTCCTTCAGGTCGCGTGAAGACATGCCGATGTCAACAACACCGTCGTTGACGTTCTTAATCCCTACGCCCGAACCGCCCTGCTCGACCTGAACCTTAATATTCGGGTTCTTCGCCATGAACATATCTTTTAAGCCGTCGATCAGGGGGAAAACGGAAGTGGAGCCGCTGATCTTGATCGTCGCGGCTTCTGCCGTAGTTGCCGCAGTGCCTGCAGGCGATGCCGCCGGAGCGCCAGAGGTGCACGCTGCAAGCGTTCCCAGCACAAGCACCAAAGCTATACATAGACCTATAACTTTTTTGCGTTTCATAAGGATACATCCTCCTAGATTTATGTTTTCCATAGTGTTGACTATAATCTGTTTTTGTAAACCGCGCATTAATCGAAAGTTAAATCCACGTGAACGTCGGAGCAAACTCCGCTCCATTCAAAATCCCTGAATCGCAAAGCGACTCGGAAATTTTTCATCTCCGCTCCGTTGCTCCTCCTTTTCCCCACAAACCCTTCGGCTTTGCGGGGATCTTTGCGAAAAAGA
>JBMOLJ010000022.1:0-18119 GCA_049324235.1 Bacillota bacterium | reverse complement strand
AAATAAAGCGCAAAAAATCGTTCGATTACGACAATAATCGACAGTACATGGCCCTAAAAGAAAACACAGCCGTTTATTTCATGGTACGGTTATTTTTCAGGAAGAAGGATGCCGTGCAATTCCCTGGGCGTACTTGCAATATAATCGGGACCTGCCGCTTCTAAAAATGCGCGCGGACGGTATCCCCAATCCACGCTGATGCAGACCATTCCCGCATTCCTTCCTGTATAGACGTCCGCATCCGAGTCGCCGATAAAGGCACATTCATGGGGCGCGGCGCCCGAAAGGCTTGCGCAGGCCAGCGCATCGGAAGGGTCGGGCTTTATACGCGAACCCTCGCGCTCGCCCAGAACGGATAAGAATGTGATGCCCGGGAACAGGGCTTGTGCCATGCGTTTCGCCTGGTGATCGGATTTGTTGGTCACAATGCAGAGTGCGATTGAACGGGCGGCGAGGGTTTCGAGAAGGCCGGGGACGCCGTCAAAGGGAAGGGTGTTGTCCAGTAAATGCGCGTCATAATGTATGAGCATGAGGCGCAGAGCCTCCTGAATATTCTCCTGTGTGCGCGCGTACCCGGGCATTGCCTGTGTAATCAAGGTTGTGATGCCGTCGCCGATGAAGGCTTTATAGCTTTTTACCGGATGCACAGGAAGTCCGAGCCGGGTCAGGGCATAGTTTCCGGCATTTGCAATGTCCTCAAGCGTGTTGGCAAGCGTACCGTCCATGTCGAAGATACATGTTTTGATCACGATAACTCCCCCTGATGCGTTGTTATATGTTGTTATAATAAGATTAACACGGAATCTGCCTATGATAAAGCCAAAAAGAGTCAACTTACGGCAGTTCGACAATTTTATTATTGGATGTATGTTTCAAATCGTGCTATTCTAATTATTAATGACATAATACATTGAACAAACCCCGGAGAAAGTCGCATGAACAAGCCGATATCGTCATTATGGGAACGCATCCGCCAAAAAGCGTCTGTCCGGTTCGGAAACGGTTCGGTTCCGGAGCAGTACAGGCGCATGTTCCGGCGCAAAAACAACAGCGTCAACGCTGCGCGGTGCGTTTCCGTTGTAGTGCTGGCCCTGTTTCTTGTCCTGGTGCAGGCCCTGGGGGTTATGGGCGGCCTGCTGCAGGTTCAGGAGCCGGTCAAATCTACGTCGCTTATAGCGTCGTATGTCTTTATGTTTCTGCTCGTGCTTATCCTGAGCGTGTACCTTATGATAAAAAGGCGGATTATTCGCGGAACGCGGATAATGGCTGTGCTGAATCATCTGACTGTAGGATTGTGCATAACATTTGTGGTTTTTATCGCACTGCTGGCATATCCGATGCCCGAAAGCCTTATGGTGTATATCATCGGTTTGTTCGCGTACGCCATGTTTTTTTACAGTTCAGCCTGGCAGTCGGTCGGATTCTATTTGCTTTCGCATGCTGTGTTCGTTACTCTGCTGATCATTTTCTGGGCGGACAGGTATAATCTCACGGCAAGCATATTCTTTTCAACAGCCTGTGTGATCATGGCGTGGATGGGGTCGAGGATTTTGTACCGCGTGCGCGCCGGGGCGTTTATGAGCGATGTGACACAAGCGGAGCTCCAGCATATGTCCCTGACGGATCCTTTGCTCGGCATCTCAAACCGCCGCAAGTTTGACATAGCGATACAGTTCAGCTGGAACTATTGCAGGAGGGAGCAAAAACCGATCTCGCTGGTGATGATCGATATTGATTACTTCAAAAAATTTAACGACAGATTCGGACACAGCGAGGGAGACGAGTGCTTAAGGCGGGTAAGCAGGACCATCGGCTCCATGATCCACCGCGAGAGCGATGAACTCGCGCGCGTGGGCGGGGAGGAGCTTGCGTTCATGCTGCCGCTCACTCCGCTTGAAGACGCCGTGGACATCATGGAAAAGGCGCGGGCCGCCATCGTCGGACTGGGTATTCCCAATCCGGATTCGCCCCACGGCGTCATAACGGTCAGTGCGGGCGTGGCTTGCACGGTGCCGGGCGTAAGCCGGCGCGTCACATCCTGGCAGGAATTGTACGAAGCTGCGGACAACGCTTTGTACCACGCAAAAAAGACGGGCCGTAACCGCATCTGCATAGACTGAGAGGGTACATGAATATTATGTAATTCCTTCAGTAACAACCAATGCCGTTTTATGCGGCTTTTTTAGCTCTTTGCCCCAAATTGACGATATAAAATGCGTAATTGTGATTATAGATATAACAAGATTTAAGCCTTGTCAGAAGCGTTACAAAAAAACAGAGAGGTGTTCATATGCAGTATACAATTGACGGGACGCCGCTGCCGGTCGTGATCTGTTCGCTCGAAGCGGGAGAGACGATGATTACGGAACGCGGGTCGATGAGCTGGATGTCGCCCAACATGAAGATGGATACGAAGGCCGGCGGCCTTGGCAAAGCGCTCGGCCGCGCGCTGAGCGGAGATTCCATGTTCCAGAACAGGTATACGGCCGAGGGCGGGCCGGGCATGATTGCGTTTGCTTCGAGCTTCCCGGGTTCCATCATTCCGTTCCAGATCTCCCCCGGCAGGGCCATGATCGTGCAGAAGAGCGGGTTTCTCGCGAGCGAGGCCGGCGTTACGCTGAGCGTTTTCTTTCAGAAAAAGCTGGGCGCGGGGTTCTTCGGAGGCGAAGGCTTTATCATGCAGAAGCTCAGCGGTGAGGGGACGGCGTTCGTCGAAATCGACGGCCACTGTGTGGAGTATTCTTTGGGAGTGGGGCAGAGCATCATGATCGATACAGGGTACCTTGCCGCGATGGAGGAAACCGTACAGCTTTCCATCGAAACGGTCAAGGGCATCAAGAATATGGTGCTGGGCGGCGAGGGCCTGTTCAATACGCGCGTCACCGGCCCGGGGCGCATATGGCTCCAGACAATGCCGCTCTCAGGGTTTGTGCATCTGCTCAGCCCGTTTTTCACAAAATAACGAATAGCTGCTTTGCCCCGGGCGCTGAAAAACCCGGGCAAAATCCGCCCGGCAGGTTCTTTGTATCTGTAATATTGCATGACGGCGATGGAGAGAATAGTACCCATAAGAATGTTTTGAAAGAAAAGGGGGAACCACATTGCCGGACATCACGTTTTCAGCAACAGGAACAAGCGAAAGGGCCACTTTGCTCAGGGTTAAGCCGCGTACATTTACGATAATGGTGGATGAACCTGAAAGCCTTGGCGGCCTCGATGAAGCGCCGAACCCCGTCGAATACCTGCTTGCCGCACTGGCCGGGTGTCTCAACGTCGTCGGACATGTCGTGGCCAGGGAGATGCATCTGGAACTCAAAGGCCTGACAATGGAGGTGGAAGGGAATCTCAACCCCGAACGTTTCCTGGGCAAGTCCATGGCAGAGCGTGCAGGCTATAAGCAGATCAGGGTTATTTTGCACCCCGATATGCAGGCTGACGAGGCTACCAAAAAGAAATGGCTCGAAACAATTGAGCAGAGATGCCCCGTAAGCGACAACATCATGAACCCGACTCCGGTCAGCATTACCGTGGTATAACGTCTGTGTCGTTACTGGCCCGTTAATCAGGGATTATTACAGAGCGCCGTTCCCGTTTTTGGAAGCGGCGCTCAGTCAGTTTTAAAGAAGCCATCCGCAAAACAGTACAGGCTTGTTAAACGCATACCGCCGGGATATAATGTGCGCAGGCAGACAAAAGTTTGGAACGTTAAAGAGGTTTATCATGCAGGGGTATATTAAAGTGGGCGCGGCGTCGCCCCCGGTGTCGGTTGGTGACCCGCGAAAAAATGTCAGGACCGCGGTACTGGCCGTCCGGGAAGCAAAGAGCGCGGGCGCGCAGGTGCTGGTGCTCCCTGAATTGTTTATCACGGGGTATACCGTGGGCGACCTGTTCGGGCAGGACATACTGCTAAATAGCGCGCGCGAAGGGCTTATTGATCTGGCGGAGCAGACGCGTGATCTTTACGTGTGCGTCGTTGTGGGCGTCCCCCTGGTGGTGCAGGGACGCCTGTTCGACTGTGCCGCCGTGATCCAAGCGGGAAGGGTGCTGGGCATCGTGCCCAAGATGTGCCTTCCGAACCACCGTGAATTCTATGAGCGGCGCTGGTTTGATTCGGGCAGGGGCATAGCCTGCACGATGGACCTGGCGGGCGAAAAAGTGCCGTTCGGCCCGCTGCTCTTTGAACTGGGAGATGCGCTTATCATGGGCGTTGAGGTATGCGAGGACCTGTGGGTGCCCATACCGCCCAGCTCGTATCTGGCGCTTCAGGGCGCCAACCTCATTGTGAACCCGTCCGCGAGCAACGAGCTTGTAGCCAAGAACGAGTACCGCCGCAAACTTATCGAACAGCAGAGCGCGCGCTGCATGTGCGCCTATGCGTACGCGTCCGCGGGCGTGCACGAATCCACCACCGACGTGGTGTTTTCGGGCGCCTGTTTCATCGCGGAAAACGGGCGCATGCTTTCGGAAGGCAAGCGGTTCTCGCGCGGGATGGAGATCACATACGCGTGCATCGATCTGGAAGCGCTGGCCGCCGAACGCCGCCTGAGCACGGGCATGGAAAGGACAGCTTTGGATCGGGGCGTCATCGAACCCGTGCGTGTGCAGGGCAATCTGCCTGCGCTTGAGGAGAAGCACTTTGAGCGCGAAATCGATCCATACCCGTTCGTGCCGTCCGACCCGCGCGTTATGGAAGAGCGCTGCCATGAGATATTGAGCCTCCAGGCCGCCGGACTTGCCAGAAGGCTGGAGCACGTCGGTTCCACAAAGGCGGTTATCGGGCTTTCGGGCGGTCTGGATTCGACGCTGGCGCTGCTGGTAACCGTGCGCGCGTTCGAGCAGCTTGACTATCCCTTTGAAAACATACTGGGCGTGACGATGCCCGGGTTCGGCACCACGAAACGCACATACGGCAATGCCGTGAGGCTGATGGAGCTCCTGCGCGTGACCAAGCGGGAGGTGGACATCACCAAAGCGTGTCTGCAGCACTTTTCGGATATCGGACACGATCCGGCGGTACATGATGTGACCTATGAAAACGTACAGGCGCGCGAACGCACGCAGGTGCTCATGGATATGGCCAACAAATCGGACGCCATACTGGTGGGGACCGGCGACTTGAGCGAGCTGGCGCTGGGCTGGGCCACCTTCAACGGCGACCACATGAGCATGTATGGCGTGAATGCCTCGGTGCCCAAAACGCTGGTGCGTTATCTCGTGAACTATGAAGCTATGCGCATGGGCGGCGCCATAGAAGAGGTGCTCAAAGATATTTTGAACACGCCGGTCAGCCCCGAGCTGCTGCCGCCCGATGCACAGGGAAACATACTCCAGTGTACGGAGGAAAGAATCGGGCCGTATGCGCTGCACGATTTTTTCCTTTACCATATGATTCGGTTCGGTACGCGGCCGGAAAAGATCAGGTTTCTGGCGTGCAGGGCTTTTGAAGGCGAATTTTCAAAAGATGAAATTTCGAAATGGCTGGGCGTCTTTTTAAAGAGATTCTTCATCCATCAGTTCAAACGTTCCACTTTGCCAGACGGTCCCAAAATTGGTTCAATCAGCCTATCGCCACGCGGAGACTGGCGGATGCCTTCGGATGCGGACGGCAGCCTGTGGCAGGACGGCATCGCAGACGATTGAAAGGGAAGCGCCTGAAACTTGCAAAAAATATACGGTAATTTTAAAAAAAAGGCTTTACTTTTTCTAAAAAAGTGTTATTATAGAAAGCGAAGAAGGGCGATGGGGCAAAACCATCGCCCAGTTTTTTATATATTTATCTTTACCTTGCCTTAGTTTCCGGCAAGTGTGCAGGGAGGTGTGAACCACAAATGAAAAAAATCGAAATCATCATTAAGGCCGAGCGGTTTGAAGAGCTCAAAGGTATTCTTGTCAACATCGGCGCCACAGGACTCATGCTTACCAACGTAATGGGCTTTGGTAACACAGGCGGATTTACGCAGCAGTACCGGGGGGTTAAAACCATGGTGCAGTTACTGCCCAAACTGCGGGTAGAGGTTGCGGTAAAGGACGAGATGGTGGAGCCCATTATCAAAGAGGTTACAGAGAAGATCAAGACGGATGAAGTGGGCGGAGGGAAGATTTTCGTCTACAATGTCGAGGATGTAGTGCGTATCCGTACAGGTGAACGGGGAGAGGGTGCTCTCTAAAGCGCAAAGAAATAGAGATCAAAGGGGATTTCTAGCCGGCATCGGTTAGAACTCCCTTTTTCATTTTATTTTGAATTTCTTTGCCGAAAAAACGACGTTTTTTTCAAAGAGGATCACAAACGTTTTTCGTTGGTGATCCTTTTCAGCTTTATAGAAAGGAATGATGAATATGATCGATATTGCCGAACTTTCGAAGTATTTAAATATTGCCTGGGTATTAATCACTGCGGTTCTGGTATTCTTTATGCAAGCCGGCTTCGCGATGGTGGAAACAGGGTTTACCAGAGCGAAAAACGCGGGAAACATCATCATGAAGAATCTGATGGACTTTGCGCTCGGCACCATAGTATTTTACCTTATTGGATTTGCCATTATGTTTGGAACGGATGCCGGAGGGGTTATCGGTACCACAGGGTTCTTTAATCCAACAGCGATGCAACTGGGTGCATTCGAGAGCCTTGACCCCGGATCGTTCATTATTTTCCAAACGGTGTTCGCGGCAACGGCAGCAACCATCGTATCGGGAGCCATGGCGGAACGTACGAAATTCAGCTCGTATCTGATATACAGCGTGGTCATCAGCTTGGTTATCTATCCGGTGGTAGGGCACTGGGTATGGGGCGGCGGCTGGCTGTCCCAAATGGGATTCGTCGATTTCGCGGGTTCCACGGTTGTCCACTCGGTAGGCGGCTGGGCAGCGCTGGTGGGCGCTGCGGTCCTCGGCCCCCGTATCGGCAAGTACGGCCCTGACGGCAAGGTCAACGCCATACCCGGCCACAACATCCCCATAGGCGCGCTGGGCGTATTCATCCTCTGGTTCGGATGGTTCGGGTTCAACTGCGGCAGCGAACTTGCAGCGGACGGTGTCATCGGCCATGTCGCCATGACCACCAACCTTGCGGCGGCAGCCGGAGCAACGGTTGCAGTTTTTTACACCTGGATCCGATACGGCAAGCCGGATGTCTCCCTCACTTTGAACGGCGCGCTTGCGGGCCTGGTCGGCATTACGGCCGGCTGTGCGGTTTCCACGCTGGAAGGCGCAATCTTCATTGGCGCTATTGCGGCACTGTGCATGCTCATTGCCGTGGAAGTACTGGATCGGAAGATCCGCATCGACGACCCTGTCGGCGCAATAAGCGTACATGGTGTATCCGGCGCTGTCGGAACCCTGCTGGTTGGCGTTTTTGCTAACAGCGGCGACATCGTGGGGCTGGCCTACGGCGGCGGCTTCAGCCAACTGGGCGTGCAGGCGGTCGGCGTGCTGGCTGTTGCAGCCTGGACATTGGCAACGGGCGCGGTCCTGTTCTTCGGAATCAAGAAGACCGTCGGCCTGCGCGTCAAGCCCGAAGACGAGATCACCGGTCTCGACCAGAGCGAACACGGCATGGCGTCCTACCCTGATTTTCTTATAAAGTAACCCCTTGATCCCATACAAAATGCATTTGAATACCTCCGTTATTGAGAAAAACCGCCGGAAGGCGGTTTTTCTCTGGCCGCCGGCAAACCCTTTGGGATTTGCCGGCAGATTCCTGCGCGGTTAATATGTTGGATCGCTATCCCCCACATCCCGGCTCCTTTAAAGCTGTTCCGCGGCGCTCAGCGCCTGGCCGAGGTCGGCGATGAGGTCGCGTTTGTCTTCAAGGCCGATCGAGAGGCGTATGGCTTCGGGCAATACCCCCGCGGAAACCAGCTCCTCTTCGTTGAGCTGGGCGTGCGTGGTGCTCGCCGGATGGATGACCAGCGATTTTGCGTCCGCAACGTTTGCAAGGTGCGAGAAAACCTGCAGGTTTTCAATGAGGATCTTTGCCGCCTCGCGCCCGCCCTTGACGCCGAAGGACAGTATGCCGCCCACGCCTTTGGGGAAATATTTTTGCGCGCGGGCATAATACTTGCTGCCCGCAAGCGCGGGATAATTCACCCATGCAACGGCGGGATGCGATTGAAGAAACTCGGCGACAGCCTCAGCGTTCCTGGAGTGCCGCTCCACGCGAAGGCTCAGCGTCTCGATGCCCATCAGGATCAGAAAAGCGTTAAACGGGCTGATGCACGCGCCGGTGTCCCGCAGCATCTGCACGCGCGCCTTGGTAACGAAACCGGCGGGATCGTTGGCATAGACAAGGCCGTGGTAGGTGTCGTCGGGCGTGGTGAATTCGTCGAAGCGGCCGCTGGCCCAGTCGAAGTTGCCGTAGTCGACGATGCAGCCGCCGATGCTGGTGCCGTGCCCGCCCAGATACTTGGTGAGCGAGTGCACGGCGATGTTGACGCCGTAGTCCTTTAACTGGATGAGGTAAGGCGTCCCGAATGTGTTGTCCGCAACGAGGGGCAGCCTGTGTTTCTGGGCGATGGCGGCGATTGCGTCGAAGTCCGGGATGTTGATTTCGGGGTTGCCCAGCGTCTCGATATAGATCGCGCGGGTCTTCTCGTTGATGGACGCTTCCAGCGCGCCGAGATCATCGGGCGGAACGAGGCGCGCGGTGATGCCCTGGCGCGGCAGGCGCCGCGCAAAAAGCGTATAGGTGCCGCCGTAGAGCGTGCTTAAGGATACGATTTCATCGCCTGCGCGCGCAAGCGTCTGGATTGCGTAGGTGATTGCCGCCATGCCCGAAGCGGTGGCCAGTGCGCCCGCTGCGTTCTCCAGCGCGGCCATGCGTTTTTCCAGCACCTCGGTCGTCGGGTTCATGATGCGCGTGTAGATATTCCCCGGTCTGGTCAGGGAGAAGAGATCCGCCCCGTGCTGAACGTTTTCAAACACGTAGGAGGTTGTCTGATAGATCGGAACGGCGCGGGAAAACGTCGTCGGGTCGGGTTCGTGTCCGGCGTGGAGCTGGAGCGTATCGAAATGCAGGTCTTGCGGCATCGGGAATCCCCCTTTTCTATGAATTTATATAAAAAATAAGCGGCAATGACAAAAGCCCATGCAACAGCATAATTATTGCACGAGCAGTCCTGTTTGACGATGTTAAGTGATTGTCTGATTATAAGGCCTGCCGGGATGAATGTCAAACGGTAATGGGGATGGTGAGTGATTTTTTCTGAAATCCGAGGTTTCTCAGGTATGCTATAGTGTATGGATACGGTGGGATTGTGAAATAGGAATAGTCGTCCATTACAACACCAAGCGCCCTCACAGAGGCTATAGAAACCGGGGCAAACGTCCCTTGGATACAGTGCTTGCGTTTAGTCCAACTGTTAGGCATGAGTGCTAGTCGTACTCGTGGTTTCAGAATTATTGAACACTATCCCCAAAACTCAGCTGATCCCATGGATAATGCCGTGGTCGTCGATGTCGATGCGCTCGGAAGCGGGCATCGGCGGGAGGCCGGGCATGGTGATCACCGAGCCGGTGTACACCACCACGAAGCCTGCGCCGGCGCTCAGGCGCGCCCGGCGCACGCGGACGCTGAACCCTTGCGGGCACCCGAGCAGTTTCGGGTCGTCTGAGAGCGACATGGGTGTTTTCGCCATGCAGACCGGCAGGTGCGCAAACCCCAGCGCGTCGATGCGCAAAAAGTCCTCTCTGGCCTGCGCGTCCAAAGTTATATCCCTGCCGCCGTAGATGCGCTGCACGATGGTGCGTACTTTTTCGGACAGGGGCATGGCGTCGTCATACAGGAACCGCGGGGATGTGTTCGCGCCCTCCGCGGCTTCTGTAACGGCGCGGGCCAGTTCCACGGCCCCGTTCCCGCCCTGCGCCCACGCGTCGGTGGGGACGGCGGTGACGCCCAGCGCTTTGCAGTGTTCGATGATGCAGTCGATTTCTTCAGGGATATCGGTCAGGAAGGTGTTGATGGCCACGACCGCGGGCAGGCCGAACACGCCTGTGAGGTTCTGCAGGTGCCTCGTGAGGTTGGGCAGCCCGCGTTTAAGCGCCTCGATATCGGGCAGTGCGCCGTCGCCGTTTTGCGCTCCCCCGTGGTATTTGAGCGCGCGGGCGGTTACTACCACCACGGCGGCGTGCGGCCAGATGCCGTGCTGGCGGCATTTGATGTTCAGGAACTTCTCGGCGCCCAGGTCGGCGCCGAACCCGGCCTCGGTCACCAGATATTCGCTGAGCTTCAGGCCCATGCGCGTCGCGATGATGCTCGAACACCCGTGCGCGATGTTGGCGAACGGTCCGCCGTGCATCAGAACGGGGGTGTGCTCCAAAGACTGTACGAGATTGGGCTTGAACGCGTCTTTCAACAGCGCGGCCAGGGCGCCCTGTGCGTGCAGGTCCTTTACGGTGACCGGCTCCCCGTCCGTGTTGTACGCCACAATGATCCGCGAAAGCCTGTGCTTCAAATCCGCGCGGTTTGCGCTCAGGCAGAGCACCGCCATGATCTCGGACGCTGCGGTGATGTCGAACCCGTCCTGCCTGGACACGCCGCAGGTCTTGCCCCCCAGCCCGCTCATGATATTCCTCAACTGGCGGTCGTTCACGTCCATGCACCGCCGCCATGTAATCGCGCCAAGATCGATGCCGAGCCTGTTGCCGTGGTATATGTGGTTATCCAATATCGCGGCCAGCAGGTTGTTCGCGGTAGTCACCGCATGCAGGTCGCCCGTAAAATGCAGGTTAATGTCCTCCATGGGCGCGACCTGGGAATACCCGCCGCCGGTGGCGCCGCCCTTCTTGCCGAACGTCGGCCCAAGCGAAGGCTCCCGCAGCGCAACGGCGGCCTTGTAGCCGAGCTTGTTCAGGCCGTCGCCCAGCGCGATTGTAATGGTGGTCTTCCCCTCGCCCGCGGGCGTGGGGTTCAAAGCCGTAACAAGGATGAGCTTCCCGTTTGCGCGCGCCGAAGTGTGGCTGAGCACCAGGGGCGAAATCTTGGTCTTGTACCGGCCGTACGTTTCATAATCGTTTTCGTGCAGTCCAAGGTTCAGCGCGATCTCCGTTATGTTCTTCAACGCTGCGTTGCGTGCGATTTCGATATCACTGTGCAAGGGCCTTTCACTTCCTAACGTCAGGGCTATAACCTAACTCATTATATTTGCAATCAAAATTTGGTGTGTACGGATTCCCTTTCATCTTGTGCGCTAAAATGCGAATTCCGGCGTTATTACCCTACCTTGCGGGGCACCCCGCAAGGTGGTCGTTCACCATTCCCACTGCCTGCATGAACGCATAGCATATGGTCGGCCCCACGAAAGAGAATCCCTTGCCTTTAAGCGCCCGGCTCATTCCGGCGGAAACCGGCGTGTGCGCGGGGATCTGATCGCTGTCCGTCCACGTGTTTACGATGGGCGTATGGCCCACAAACGACCATATATACGAATCGAAGCTACCGTATTCCTCTTGTATCTTCAAAAACGCGCGGGCGTTCTGCACCGCCGCGTTGACTTTCAGGCGGTTGCGGATAAGTTCCGGGTCGGAAAGCAGCGCCTGTACTTTATCCGCGCCGTACGCGCTGACCGATACAGGGTCGAACCCGTCCAAGGCTGCGCGCAGGCGCTCGCGTTTTTTGAGCACGATTGCCCAGCTCAGGCCGGCCTGCATGCCCTCGAGTATCAGGAATTCGAACAGCAGCCGGTCGTCGTGCACGGGTTTCCCCCATTCGGTATCGTGGTATCTGCGCTCCAATTCCGAGTTGTTTGCCCACGGGCATAGGTTTTCTTGCATTTGCTCCTCCTGACGGCGTCAAACAATATTATACCGCGACAAAGGCAGTATGTACATATCCTTTACTTGTCAGACAGCTGCGTGGTGTGTACAATAAATGAAGGCAAACATTAAGGAGTGACACAGGTTGAGGAAAATCGAACGCGTGGCGCTCATCGGACTGGGCGCTATAGGCAGCGCGTATGCGCAGCGCCTTGCAAAAGCAGAGGGCGTGCACTTCACTGTGATTGCGGGCGGGGCGCGCAAGGCGCGGCTCATGGAAGAAGGCGTGATGATAAACGGCGAGCACTGCTTTTTTTCTGTTACGGATCAGGGTACGCCGGTTGATCTCGTCATCTTCTGCACGAAGTACCATCAGCTCGGACAGGCTATAGAGGATGTAAAAAGCTTCGTAGGGCCGGATACGCTGCTGCTTTCTCTTTTGAACGGTATCAGCAGCGACGAGCGCATCGGTGAAGTATACGGCATGAAAAACATACTTTTCGGCAAATGCGTGGGCATCGACGCCGTGCGCGAGGAAGCGGGCGTCCGTTTTTCAAGCGTGGGATGCATCCAGTTCGGCAGGCTGGAAAACGATCCAATAGAGCCTGAGGTCCGTGCGGTGGCCGAGCTGTTCGACGCGGCGGGCATCCCCTATGATATACCTGCCGACATGCGGCGCGCGATCTGGTGGAAGTTCATGGTCAACGTGGGCGTAAACCAGGTATCGGCGGTGCTGGGTGCGCCGTACGGGGTGTTCATGGACGTCCCCGAGGCGCACGCGCTGATGCGCAGCACGATGGAGGAGGTCATCGCGCTTTCGCAGGCCGCAGGCGTGAATCTGGTTCCCGCGGACATGGACGCGCTGGACGCGGTGCTGTTCAAGCTGGCGCGAAACGGCAAGACCTCCATGCTGCAGGACATGGAAGCAGGCCGCAAGACCGAAGTGGAGCTTTTCTCAGGAGCTGTAATCGAACTCGGGAAGAAATTCGGCGTGCCCACGCCGGTGAACGAGATGCTGTATAAAATGATTGTCGCAAAGGAAAAAGCGGCGCAGCTGGATATATAACGAATCCATACGAAACAATAAAATAATCAATAGTTTACCATAAGGAGTTTAAGGAATGAGCAACGGTTGTAGCGGAAACTGCGGATCGGACGCCGCGTGTGAAGGCTGCGGGAGCGCGCCGGTAAGCAGGGAAGAATTGTATCAGCCGACCCATGGCCTGAACGAGATAGGCAAGGTAATTGGCGTGGTCAGCGGCAAGGGCGGCGTGGGCAAATCGCTTGTCAGCGCTTTGCTTGCCGTCGCGCTCCGGCGCAAGGGCTATAAAGTAGGGATACTGGACGCCGATATCACCGGCCCGTCCATCCCGCGCATGTTCGGGATAACCAAGCAAGCGGTGCAGACTGAAGAAGGCGTGTACCCGCAAAAAACGCATAACGACATAGCGGTCATGTCCATCAACCTGCTTCTGGAAGATGAGGAAGCGCCCGTGATCTGGCGCGGGCCTGTTATCGGCGACGTTGTGCGCCAGTTCTGGACTGACGTTATATGGGAGGACCTCGATTTCCTTATTCTGGATATGCCCCCGGGCACGGGCGACGTGCCGCTTACGGTGTTTCAGACGATTAAACTCGACGGCGTTATTCTTGTTTCATCGCCCCAGGAACTGGTGAATATGGTGGTGAAGAAGGCGTACAACATGGCCAGGATGATGGAAGTGCCGGTACTGGGCGTCATCGAGAACATGAGCTATTATCTCTGCAAGGGATGCGGCGGGAAGGCCGAGCTGTTCGGCCAGAGCAAGGCGGACGAGATCGCCGCACGGATGGATACGGAGGTGCTGGCGCGTATCCCTGTCGATCCCGCGCTAACCAGGCTTTGCGATGAAGGCGGGATCGAAAAGGCGGACGTGGACGTGCTTGAAAAGGCGGTTGCCAAACTCGAAAGCCTTTGATCCAAATCTGAATAAAAAATCTGGCTGGTCCAGGTTTTTTTGTGCGCACGGGCAAACCCATGCCCATAAGGGGCTTGGCAGCGATCCGTCACGATGACGGGTCTTTGGCATGGACGGAATCGGGGGGGATGACGGATGAACAGCGTGGATTTGCATATTCACTCATACGGGAGCCATGACGGGGAATTCAGTCCGCGGGAGATCGTGCAAAAGGGGGCGGCGCTTGGCCTGAAAGCGCTGTCCATAACCGATCACAACACGGTGAAGTGTGTGCGGGAAGCGGTGGAAGCAGGACGGGAACTTGGAGTCGAGGTACTCACAGGCATTGAAATGGAATGCGCGTTTAACGACTTGGTGCTGCATGTGCTAGGGTACATGATCGATATTGACAGTCCCGATTATAAAAGGATAGAAGCGCTGACCATCGAGCGCGAACGCGATTTGGGCGTCAAGCGCGTGGAACGCCTGAGAGAGCTCGGCATGCCGGTCGAACTCAAGGATGTGCTGGCGATCGCAAGAGACGGCCTGTTCAACGGGCCGACCATAGCCGCCGCGCTTTTTGCCAAGCCCGAGGCAAAAACGCATCCGCTCCTTGCCAGGTATTTTACGCCGGAAGCGCAGCAAAAAAACCCGCTCTCCGATTTTTATTGGGATTTTATCGCGCCCGGAAAGCCAGCCTATGTCCCAGCTGAGTATTTCTCCCTTGAGGAGACGGTTGACCTCATCGACCGTACGGGTGGCGTGAGCGTGCTCGCGCATCCGGGCGCCGTGATCGGACACTGCACCGGGGTGCTTGACGATATTTCCGCGCAGGGCGTACGGGGCGTGGAGGTGTATTGCAGCTACCATTCAAAGGAAGAAACGGACTTCTATTTGAAGCGCGCCCGCGAGCTGGGACTTATTCCCACGCTTGGGAGCGATTTCCACGGATATGTGAAGCCGAATATACATTTGGGCGAATGCAGGTATGAAGGGGACGGGCTGGACCTGTTATTTGAGCTTAAAACAGCGGCAAAACGCGTTTAGAGAGAACGAGGGCCGTTTATTATTGCATTTAGCATCGAGTTATTATACACTGTTAACATGCAAAAAACAGCATGTTAATGAATTCACTATAAAATAAGATATAAACATTTTTTTAGGAGGAAGCTGCAAATGATTACGACTTTGGATGTATCCGACGTTGCCCCGGCGAAAGCCCCCTGCCCTATAAAAGGAGACCTGAAGTACTGCATCGACAAGGCGAAGGAAATCGGGTTTGACGGCATTGAGATCCATGCGCGCAACCCCAAGCTCCTCAACGGAAAAGAACTGGGCGAATACGCCGCGCAAAAGGACATGCTCATCACGACAATCGGTACCGGTCTGGCCTACGCATGGGACGGCTACAGCCTGACGCATCCCATGTTCTACAGGCGGCAGGAAGCCATTGAAGTGGTCAAGGGCTTTTTGCAGGTCGGCGCGCAAATGGGCGGCGCGGACGTTATGCTGGCCATCATGAAGGGCGCGTTCCCGGACGGCGCGGACCGCGAGGAGTACAAGAACATATTCTACGAGTCCCTGCTCCCCTGCGTCGAAGTTGCGGAAAAGCTGGGCAATGACCTGACCATCGAGGCTGTCAACCGCTTCGAGTGCCCCTGGCTCTGGACGGCGGACGAGACGCTGGAGTTCGTCAACCGTTTCGGCTCCGACCGCGTGACCGTGCATCTGGACACCTTCCATATGAACATCGAGGATAAGGACATGGAAGCCGCCATCCGCCTGTGCAAGGGCAAGCTCGGACACTTCCACGTTTCGGATAACGACCGCCGTTATCCCGGCCACAGCCATGTCGACTTTGAAATGTGCATCAATACGCTTTATGACATTGGCTATACAGGAGCGCTCGGCTTTGAATACTGGGCCGATCCCGACGGCGAGACGGCCGCGCGCCTGGGCCTGGAGCACATCAAGCAGTTCCTGCGCGATTAAGGCATGGCGCAAAAAACATTTTCGTATTATAATAAAAGCGCGGCGAAGAAGGTATCTTCGCCGCGCTTGTTCGTCATATTATTATAAAGCTTGCTGTAAGGAGTGATGGGCGCATGCCCTGGTACAAACGGATATTCGCCGGTCGTTACGGCGTCAAGCGCCTGTCAATCGTCCTGTTCTCGCTGGCGGGCCTGTCTTTGGTATGGGCGCTTTTCATCATGCCTGTCTATTGGCGGCAATCGGCGCCGCTGTTTGTAGCCCTGGCGTTTTTCCTGCTCGGGATGTGGCGCTGCTTATCGAGGAATATTGAGCGCCGCGCGCAGGAAGAAAGAGCCTTTGACATGCTGTGGGAGCGGCTTCGGCAGCAGTGGCGGCGGCTGAAGCAAAACCTCAACATGCGCAAGCGTCCCCCGAAAGATGCAAACTACATCGTGATTAAATGCCCCCGCTGCAGGCAAAAGCTGCGCGTACCCAAGGGCAAGGGCCTAATCCGCATTACCTGTAAGCGCTGTACGGAGAAGTTTGACCGCAAGGTGTAGTTGCACGGTTGTGGTATAATAGTATTAGGAAGAATAAGGCTGTTGATAAAGCGTCTCTCAAGGGGGGCGGGGAGGGCAATCCCCCACTTTAAAGCGTCAGATTGGCGGAAAAATGGCGCCAGGAGCGGCATGTTTTCCGCACAGGAAATCCGTGGACAAACCCCAAAGGGGTTTGTCCACGGCGTAGAAGAATGAACATTTGGAGGAAAATCTATGGGTTTTGTCAGGCGGTTGTATGTGGAAAAACGCCCGGGATTTGATGTAAAGGCGGATGGACTGAAGCGGGATTTGTGCGAGAACCTCGGCGCTGATATAAAGAAACTGAGACTCCTGTATCGTTATGATGTTTCGGGCATGAGCGACGAGGAATTTGCGATGGCGCGCGCAAGCGTGTTTTCCGAGCCCGCCGTGGATACGATGTATGACGAGGAGTTTACATATGCGCCCGATGCGCGCGTGTTCGCCGTGGAATACCTGCCCGGCCAGTACGACCAGCACGCCGACAGCGCGGCCCAGTGCGTGCAGCTCCTCACGCAAAAAGAGCGCCCTGCGGTGCGCGTCGCAACGGTGTACGTGCTGGAAGGCGGCATATCGGATGCGCAGTTCAAACGGATAAAGGAATATGTCATCAACCCCGTGGATTCGAAGGAAGCGGCGAGCGAAAAGCCCGATTCGCTCGATACGGTATACGACGTGCCCGAAGACGTCGCGGTGCTTGACGGGTTTTGCGCTTTGGACAAGGATGCATTGAAGGAACTGCATGAAACTCTGGGCCTTGCCATGCATATGGATGACCTTGCCTTCTGCCAGAAGTATTTCAGGGACGAGCACCGCGACCCGACCATTACCGAGATTCGCGTGATCGACACCTATTGGTCTGACCACTGCCGCCACACCACGTTTTTAACAGCTATCGAGCGCGTGGAGATCGACGCTGGGGCATATCAGGACGCGATAGAAAACGCGCAGAGGGAATACGAAGCGGCGCGTATGAAGGTATACGGCGAAAACGCGCAGCGCCCCGTCTGCCTGATGGACCTTGCCACCATCTGCATGAAAGAGGCGAAAAGGAACGGGTGGCTAAATGATCTGGACGAGAGCGAGGAAATTAACGCCTGTTCCGTCCGCGCGAAGGTGGACGTTAATGGCAAAGATGAGGACTGGCTCGTGATGTTCAAAAACGAGACGCACAACCACCCCACCGAGATAGAGCCGTTCGGCGGCGCGGCCACCTGCCTTGGCGGCGCGATACGCGATCCGCTTTCGGGCCGCGCGTATGTGTACCACGCGATGCGCGTGACCGGCAGCGGCGACCCGCGTGCACGCGTGGAGGACACGCTTCCCGGTAAGCTCCCACAGCGCAAGCTGACGGTTGGTGCGGCGCAGGGGTATTCGAGCTACGGCAACCAGATCGGCCTTGCTACCGGCCTGGTGGACGAGGTATACCATCCGGCGTTCGTCGCCAAACGTATGGAGATCGGCGCTGTTATTGCCGCGGCGCCCGAAAAAAACGTGGTGCGCGCCCGGCCGCAAAAGGGCGACGTTATCATACTCGTTGGCGGGCGCACCGGGCGCGACGGCTGCGGCGGAGCGACCGGCTCGAGCAAGGCGCACGATGAAAAGAGCATACTGGTCTGCGGGGCCGAGGTGCAAAAGGGCAATCCGATCACCGAGCGGAAGATACAGCGCCTGTTCCGCGACCCCGATTTCAGCCGTTTGATAAAACGCTGCAACGACTTCGGCGCGGGCGGTGTGTCGGTAGCCATTGGCGAACTTGCGCCTGGGCTTAGCATTGACCTTGATAAAGTCCCTAAGAAATACGAGGGTCTGGACGGGACCGAGCTGGCCATCTCCGAATCGCAGGAGCGCATGGCGATTGTTGTGGCATCTGCGGATGTGCCCG
>JBMOLJ010000021.1:0-2301 GCA_049324235.1 Bacillota bacterium | reverse complement strand
TTCAGTGCGGCATCCCGTAGAATGCGCCGCTTGAATCAAAGAAAAGGGGGAGGTGTAATGGGAAGAAAGTGAAGATAATGAAGCAGGCCGCCCAGACTGCCAGTACGAACCAGCCCAATACGGCAAGATGCGCGGTATCCCTCTTTAGCGTGCGTTCGATGATGCCAAACCCTACAAATACAGCGGCAAAGAACAGGACAATGTCGATGATTACACTCTCAATCCCCAGACCGCATTCTATAAAATAGTAACCCAGCGGGATAGCAAACAGCGATACGGTAATGCCTTCGGCCAGAGGGAAAGCCCATTCGCGCGTAGAATAACCAAAACGCGTGCCTGCCAGGGCCCCCAGAACAAGCATGGGCCAAAAGGCCAGCTTCATGTGTTCCCAGACGCTTTCATTGACGGCGCCGATGATTCCCACTGGAGTGAACCCGGAAAGCAGATCAAATATAAAATGGAGCATACAGCCCAAAATGGCAGCCAGGATTGCAGTTATTAACCAGCGTCTTTTTGATGATTCCATAGCAGTTCCTCCTTATGCGATATACTGTTATTATATTTGACGGTATTCGTAAAATGAACACTTTATGAATAAGGTGAATGATTTCCCCGTAGCGGAAAAAGGGTGACGGCCAACAGAGAATCTTCCTGAAACTATGGTTTGCACTTGCGGCGCAAACATCGTACAATAAATGCGTGCGTGACAGAACCATAAAAGTTTGAGCTGCGGGCATTGCAATAAATTGTGATTAAAGGAAAGGACTGTGACTATGGTTGTAATTGAAATGGAGGATAAGGGCAGGATCGTTATCGAGCTGTATCCTGAGACCGCGCCGCAAACGGTGGCAAACTTCTTGGAGCTGGTTGAAAAGGGGTTTTATGATGGTCTTATTTTCCACAGGGTGATTCCAGGGTTCATGATACAGGGCGGCTGCCCGCAGGGAACGGGAATGGGCGGCCCGGGGCATCAGATAAAGGGCGAATTCGCCTCGAACGGCGTTGAAAATCCGCTCAAGCATACGCGCGGCGTGGTTTCCATGGCAAGGGCGGGGAACCCCGATTCGGGCGGGTCCCAGTTTTTCATCATGCATGCGGACTGCCCGCATCTCGACGGCGACTATGCGGCGTTCGGCAAAGTTGTAGAGGGCATGGAAACGGTGGACGCCATAGCGGCGGCCGAGACTTTCCGCAACGATATGCCCATAAAGCCCCAGCGTATGGCAAGGGTTACCGTGGAAGAGGACGAGGCTGCGCAATAATTTCAGGCGGGCCGGGATATAAAATGACCGAAGAAACAATGGCGCATGCGCTTTGTGCGTGGTATGAAAGCGCAAAGCGCGACCTGCCCTGGCGGCAGACGCATGATCCCTATGCCGTCTGGGTAAGCGAAATCATGCTGCAGCAGACACGCGTTGAAACGGCGGTGCCCTATTATCGGGCGTTCATGGGCAAATGGCCCAATATTCAGGCGCTTGCCGGCGCACAGGAGCAGGAAGTGCTCAAAGCGTGGGAGGGGCTTGGATACTATGCCCGCGCGCGGAGCCTCCGCCGCGGTGCGGGGTATATCATGGAAAACCATGGCGGTGACGTCCCTTGCGATGAAGCGGCGTTGAGGAAGGTTCCGGGCATCGGGCCCTATACGGCGGGCGCGATCATGAGCATAGCGTTCGACAAGCCTGCCCTTGCCGTCGATGCGAATGTGCTGCGTGTTTTTGCACGCCTCTGCGCAATCGATGCGCCGGTCGAAAGGCCGCAGGCGCGCCGGATGATCGGGGAGCGCGTTGAAAAAGCGATGCGCGGATGCAGCCCGCGCGTGTTCAATCAGGCCGTGATGGAACTGGGCGCGCTCGTATGTGCCCCCAAAACGCCCTGTTGCGTCGATTGCCCTGTCAACGGGGATTGCAAGGCGTTTATATCAGGCAGTACGGACAGCCTGCCCCAAAAGGCGCAGCCGCCCGAAAAGCGCGAAGTGCGTTTGGCGGTAGCGATCGTGCGGGAGCCCGGCGGCGCTTTTCTGGTGCGCAGGCGTGAGGGCAGGGGGCTGCTCCAGGGCTTGTGGGAGTTTCCCAACTGGGAAATTCAGAAAGATGACGGTCACAATCCCGAAACGGCGGTTATCGATGGTCTTTGCGCGCTGAATATCTTCGCCGAGGACATACAGCCTGCGGGCAAAGCGCGTCATGTATTCACGCATCTGATCTGGGAGATGCGGGGCTACACGATGATCGCGGAAAAAACGGCACTGCCCGCGGGTTACGCATGGATAACGCCCGGGGATATGGACGGGCTTGCGTGGCC
>JBMOLJ010000020.1:0-19250 GCA_049324235.1 Bacillota bacterium | reverse complement strand
TTTATCGATAGGATTTATATATACGATAAACCAGATGGGGGAGGTAAGGAGTTAAAAATCAAGACTAAGCTTGACGCTCTTTTATCGAATGTGAGGATAGACATGGTTACGGCTCAGCTCCACCATGGGCAAGTGCCCGTACCCATATCGCGCCTCACCAACCGGTGAAGCGCGATATTCTTTTACGGAGTAGTCTCAACGTTATGCGGAACTCCCTATAATGATACGGATTATTGGGAGTTCTCTTATCCCGAACCTTGCGCATATACAGGGTGTTTAGGAATGAATGGGTAGGCTTGCCGCTTTCCGCCCAGTATGGCTGTAGAACTGTTTTGTGAAGCTGCGGTTGTATATGCATGACGTGCCACGGATTTGCTCCTGCGCGGGAATCTGATGCCCTGCCGGGCAAATGCCGTATCAGGCCCGGTGCAATCATGCGGCGCTTCCAATTTGCAAAACCCAGGCCTCGGACAAAATAATTTGCTTATAAACGCGGATACCTGATATACTAATGGGCAGGTTCTATTTAAGGATGCGCCGGGGGTGAACCGGCTTTTTACGGTTAGCGACGCTCCTGCATCGTTCTTTGCTTTTGTGTCAAGTATTATAAGCGTAAGGAGTAACTATAAATGGTTTCTATTGTGACCGACAGCCTTTGTGACGTGCCCAAGGAGTTGAATACCGACGGTTTTATCAGGATCGTTCCGCTTACGGTAACCTTTGAAGCCAAATCATACCTAGACGGCGTAGATTTTACGCATGAAGAATTTTTCGACATGCTCAAGGAATCAAAGACCTTTCCAAAGACCTCGCAGCCTTCGGCCGAGGCGTTTCTTGACGTGTTTAAACAGGAAGTTGACGCGGGGAATTCTGTAATCTGCATCTGCGCAAGCCCGTGCATCAGCGGCACAATCAACGCTGCCCGCGCCGCGCGCGACATGTTGGGGTACGGCAGGGTAGACGTTATAGACAGCCTGTCTCTCTCCATGGGGGAAGGGCTGATCGTATTGATGGCCGCGGAAATGGCTAAAAACGGGTGTTCGCATGAAGAGATCGTAGAGCGTGCAAGGCTGCACGCAGAAAACGGCGAAGGACTGGTGGTTCTGGAGACGGTCGAGTATCTGCATAAGGGCGGGCGCCTGAGCACATCAAAGGCCCTGATTGCCGAAAAACTGCGGATACGGCCGATCATCCACGTGGACCCCAGGGGCATGCTGGTCATGGCGGGACGGGCGCTGGGCATGAAGAAGGCCATACGCTGGCTTACTGAAGCAGTCGGCCGCTTCCGCACGGATTTTACGGGTACGACGGTTGCAATCGGCTATACTGTGAAAAAAGAGATAGCGGATGAGATATCAAAGCGCCTGCATGAACTCTACAGAATGGGAAACATCATCTTTTATAAAGCCGGAAGCGCCGTTGGCGCGCATACCGGGCCGGGCTGCGCCGCGGTGTTTTTTGAAGCATAGAAAACGCAGATCAATGGACGGTGAACCTACGGGCCGGTCGGCGTATATAATGCATTAAGTACCCGTTGCGATCTTTATCATGACGGCATGCTCGACGTCCGTGAGGTTTTTCTCGCCCAGCGTGCTGCCCGTGAAATAGATGCAGGCGTGGCCCGACATCCCGTTGGTGGGGACGGTCGCGTATCCGTGCGGCATCCCAAAGATAGAGGCGGCCACACGCGTGCCGCCTATGCTTACCACAACGGGACGCTTCTCCCAGCTGACCGAGCCGCCGAATATGCTCCTGAACTTCGCAAAGTCATCGTTGGTGTTGCATTCCACATCGGCATGCCCGTTTCCGCCTGTGCGCGTTACGGTAAACGTAGTTTGCGTATAATAATCGGTGACGGTATAGGCCTGCCCGATCCGCATTTGTTCATGCACCTGTTCCCAGGAGACAGGCTGGCCCGTAATCCTTTTTGCATCGGAAGGCTGTGTTTTGGGTCCCTGTTCCTGTGACAGAGCCGAGGAAGCGGACGGCCGTTTTGCGCTGTTGCCGAACATCAGATTGTAGGTCTCTTCCCCCACCCTGCCGTCCACCAGGATATCGTTGGCCTTTTGGAAGGCGACGACCGCGTTGCGCGTGATGGCGCCATACACGCCGGTGGCGCGGAACGTGTAGAATCCCAGGTCTTCCAAGCGTTTTTGCATGAGGAAAACTTTCGACCCCTCCGAACCCACGACCAGGATTTCAGAGGATGTATCGGCCGCAGCCCGTGACGCCGCGTGTATGCCGGACAGGGGCGGAGATAAAAGCGTGAGCATGCAAGCCGAGAGTATATAAATGGACCTTTGCATCATGCGCTTCAAAGTTTTATTCTCCTCCATGCACGGTTTGTTACAATTTGGTTAACGAATTAGTGATATTATAACAGTTTCCGTGTAAAAATGCAAAAAATCGCGGTAAATTGGACGACAATCCCCCCACTTTAACACCAATCTGGCGGTGAAATTAGAATTTTGAACTGTTTTACATATAAGAAAACCGCAGACAAAGCCCCAAAGGGATTTTGTCTGCGGCTGGGCGTCGCACGTGCTTTCCTGCGCCGGTTTTTCACTAATGCAGTTGGTTTTTCATCTGGGTGTATTTTTGTTTTGCCGCGTTCACGTCGTTATCCTGCGCGTCTTTGCTTGGGTAATACCCCTTTTTACGCAGGATGTCAAAGATCATATACTGGTCTTCGCAGCATTGATCGAAATTGGTCATGAGTATATGCCTCAGATTCGGGCAGGATGCCTCGGTAATGTACGTTGAATAAGCGGAAATAAACTGCTTTTCCTGCGTCAGAAGATCTTCGAGCATGTCCTGTTCGCTCAGGTTCAGTTGAATGTTCATGGCGTTTGTTTTCCTCCTTTACTTATGAGAATCTAGATATTGCAGTAAGTTTTCAAAGCGCTGGCGGTGATGCTGGGCAATCTGCATGATCGTGTTTTTTACGTTTGCGTCGGTGAACAGGTTGGAAAAAACATCGCACTTTTTATTGCCAAGCGCCTCATGGTTCAATTGGTCTTCCAAAATTGTAAGGTTTTTGGATTCCAGTTCCGGTTTATTTGCTGTAGTCATACTGCTCCTCCTTTATAAATTTCGGTAAATCTATTTTGGTGAAAAAACGGGGAATCTATTCGCCTTAAACAGGATTTGATATAATTGGACAAGGAAAAATATGCAAAATTTTTTCGGCGGATTGATTTTTTGTTAAATATTTCGCAGGAGTGATGCACATGCCCGAAATTACCGGCCTCGTTCCGCTCCGCGGCGTAAGGGGGCGTTTGCGCGTTTTTCTGGATGAAGAATATGCGTTTACGGTGTCGGAAAAGAAGATTGCACATATGGAGCTTAAGGTCGGGAATGCTATCGATCCCAGGGAAATGCTGGAAACGGTCTGTGAAGACGAAAAAAACCGGGCGCTTCATTCCGCCCTGTATTTTCTTGGACGGGCCGAGCGCAGCCGCGCCCAGGTCGTGCGGTATCTGGAGGCGCGCGAGTATTTGCCCGAAATCATCGAAGGCGTAATCGAAAAAATTGAAGAATACGGCTATGTGAACGATACGCGCTTTGCGGGTATGCTTCTTAACGACAGGGCGAAAATCAGGGGGAAGAGCAGACGCGCCATTAAGCATGAAATGGCCGAAAAAGGGCTGGACGCCCAGACGATAGAGGATGCGATGGCGCAGTATGACCAAGCGGATGAACACAGGAACGCGATGCATATAGCGAAAAAGTATTACATGAAAAACGAGGGCAATCGGCAGGACTTTGAGAGAAAAGCGGGCGCCGCGCTGTTCAGGCGCGGGTACGACTATGATGTCATCCGCGAGGTGCTGCACGCGGTGCAGGACGGCCGGGAAGAGGAGGAAGAATAATATGCCAAAGGGCGGTATCTGCGACGTTGCGGGTATAGAGGTAGGGCATGCGCAGGACGGGAAGGCGCGCACGGGATGCACAGTCATATTGTGCCGTGCGGGGGCGGTCGCGGGGGTGGATGTGCGCGGCGGCGCGCCCGGTACACGCGAAACCGATCTGCTGCGGCCAGGGCGCCTGGTTGAAAAAGTGCATGCCGTCGTGCTCGCGGGCGGCAGCGCGTTTGGTCTGGATGCAGCGGGCGGCGTGATGCGCTATCTGGAGGAAAAAGGCATCGGCTTTGACGTTGGAGTCGCCCGCGTGCCCATCGTTCCTGCGGCGGTCATTTTCGATCTGGGCGTTGGGGATCCTGCGGTGCGCCCCGATGCGCAAATGGGATATGCCGCGTGCAGGAACGCTTCGAGGGGCAATACGGAGCAGGGCGCAGTGGGCGCGGGATGCGGCGCGACGGTGGGAAAGGCGCTCGGCCCCGAATACGCCATGGACGGCGGAATTGGCACGGCCAGCGTAGAGCTGCAGGGCGGAATCACGGTGGGCGCGGCCGTGGCCGTGAACGCGCTGGGCGACGTTATTGATCCGGTCTCGCAGGCCATCATCGCGGGCGCGAGAAACCCTGACGGCATCGGATTTGCTGACAGCGCCCAAATCATAAAGGCCGGCGCTTCAAAAGCGGCAATAGGAGCGAACACGACCATAGGCGTGGTGGCCACCAACGCGAGGCTCGGCTGCGCGCAGGCCAACCGGCTGGCGTCGGTGGCGCATAACGGGCTGGCCATGTGCATCCGACCCTGCCATACCATGCTGGACGGCGATACTATCTTTGCGTTGTCAACAGGGGATGCGGAAGCGGATTTCAACGCGGTGATGCAGGCGGCGGTGGAGGCTGTGTGCATGGCGGTGCAAAACGCCGTGGCGCGGCACCGTGTGAATTGGCACCTTGGGTGAAAAGGAGGAATACGATGCCTGAAAAAATAGTACGCGCGGCCATGATGCGCGAAATAGAGAAGGCCATGATAGAGGAATATGCCACACCTGCTCTGCTGTTGATGGAAAACGCGGCGTTCGGCGTAACGAAGGCGCTGGACGGGGAAGGGTTTGCAAACGGGCGTGTGCTGATCGTGTGCGGCACAGGGAACAACGGCGGCGACGGGCTGGCGGTGCTGCGGCAGCGCCTTGCAAAGGGAGCAAAGGCGGATGCTGTGCTGCTGGGGGACCCGGCTGCGCTCAGGGGCGACGCGGGCGCGCAGTGGGACATGCTCCCAAAAGTGCAGGCCGATATTCCGTGCGTCACGAATACGGAAGAACTTCAGGCTTGTGCCGCGCTGTTCGACAGGGCGGACTGCATTGTGGACGCTATATTCGGCATCGGACTCTCCCGTCCGGTGGAGGGGCTGCACAGGGCGGCGATAGAAATGATCAACGCCTCGGCTAAACCCGTGATAGCGGTGGATGTCCCCTCGGGCGTGGAGAGCGACACGGGGGGCGTTTCAGGCGTTGCCGTACGGGCCAATACGACGGTCACATTCCAGTACCCGAAACCCGGGCATTTTCTGTTCCCCGGCAAAAGCCATACCGGAAAGCTGATCGTACACCCTATCGGCCTCGTTCCTTCGCAACTGCATCATGCGCAGGCGCTGGAGCGCCTGCTAAATGGCGATATCGCGGGCCTTCTTCCCCAAAGGCCGGTGGATGCGCATAAGGGATCGTTCGGCCGTGTGGGCATCGTTGCGGGGAGCATGGGGATGGCGGGCGCGGGCCTGATGAGCGCCAGCGCCGCGCTCAGGGCAGGCGCTGGGCTGGTTACGCTGTGTTCCGTGCAGGAACTTGCCCCTGTTTGCCAGACCGCACTGCCCGAAGCAATGTTTTTGCCGCTGCTCTCGTTTTTTGATGTCCGCGAATTCACCGCATTCATAGAAACCTGCTCGGCTGTGGTGATAGGCCCCGGGCTGGGGCGTGCCCCGCACGTCTATCAGGCCGTGGAATCTGTGCTCCAAACCGAAGGCCTGCGGGCAGTGGCCGACGCCGATGCGCTTAACGCGATGGCCGAGGCCGGCCGTGTTCCGCCTGTACGCGCCCGGGCGGTCTTTACCCCGCATGTGGGCGAGATGGCGCGGCTTTGCGGAAAGTCCGCAGCAGAGATACTGCAAGACCCCGTAGCATGCGCGCTGGATGCAGCACGCGAATGGAACGCGGTGGTCGCACTGAAATCCGCAGCTACCGTAATCGCGCATCCGGGCGGGCGCGCGTCCATAAACACAACCGGTACGCCCGCAATGGCCAAAGGCGGGACGGGGGACGTGCTCGCAGGACTCATTGCGGCGCTGATGGCGCAGGGCCTGGAGCGCTATGACGCGGCCGTGCTGGGATGCCATCTTCTGGGGCTGGCAGGGATGCGCGCGGAAGAGACCCTGGGGGGTTACGGCGTGCTGGCATCCGACCTTGCCGACGCATTGTCTCTTATCATGCGAAGGTGAACGCGCCTCGATACGACCTTTTTCTGATCATGTGCATAAAATATTATCGGGAGGCCTTGTGGAGCGTGATGCAGATGATCAAAAGAGGGGATATATATTATGCCGACCTCAGTCCGGTAGTTGGCAGCGAGCAGGGCGGCGTCCGGCCGGTGCTCATTTTACAAAACGATACTGGAAACCGATTCAGTCCAACGGTTATTGTTGCGGCAATAACATCGCAAACAGAGAAGGTGCGTATGCCAACGCACATCAAGCTGGAAGCAAAGGAAAACGGCCTTCCCCGCAAATCGGTTGTATTGTTGGAGCAAATCAGAACTATCGATAAAACCCGATTGCAGCAATACATCAGCCACCTTGCTCCCGATGCTATGAAACGCGTGGATGATGCATTGCGTGTAAGCTTTGGTTTTTTACAGGCAAATAGCAAAGAATAATTTAGATGGATTATGATAATACCTTACTTAACGGTAAGGTATTTTTTTGGAAAGAGGGGCTACATATGCGCAGGGTCAGGCCGGTCCTTACGGATTATTTGCAGCTTACTGCCGGGGTGATACTGGTCGCGGCTTCGTTGAACCTGTTTCTCGTGCCCAACCGCATCACGCCGGGCGGGTTCAGCGGCCTGGCGACACTGCTGCATTATGCCGTCGGCGTACCCGTCGGAACAGGCGTGGCCATATTGAACATCCCGCTTTTTATCATAGGATTCAAAAAACTGGGGACAGCCTTTGTCATCCGGTCCGCGTACGGGACGCTGCTCTTATCCTTGCTTGTGGATGTGTTCGTGGTCCCGCCTGCAACCACTGACTTTTTTCTTGCCGCGCTGTACGGCGGCGCTTTGCTGGGGGTGGGCCTGGGCCTGGCTTTAAGAGGCGGCGGCTCAACCGGCGGCAGCGACATGTTTGCGCGCATCATGCACGCATACAAGGCCAAAATCGGCGTGGGCACGTTCATCATCATCTTCGACTTCTTCATTGTGGTTGGTGCGGGAATCCTTTTTTCACCCGAGCTTGCCATGTACGCATTGGCCATTCTCTACGGGTCTTCCAAGGTTGTTGACCTCGTGCTGGAAGGGTCCGTGTCGTCGCGCGCGTGCTTCATTATATCGGACCGCGCCAAAGAAGTTGCGGACGAGATACTGCACGATCTGGAACGCGGCGTGACGCTTTTCAAGGCGCAGGGCATGTACACCGGCGATACAAGGATGGTTCTGCTGTGCGTCGTGCAGTCGGCAGGTGAGATGCACGCGCTCAGAGAGGTGGTCAGGACGCTGGACCCGGAAGCTTTCATTTTTGTCACCGCTGCGAGCGAGGTGCTGGGACAGGGTTTTGGCAAGCTGACGGATTGACAGCATGGTACGCACGTTGATACACTAAAACACAGTACAGGAGGCAAGAATATGCTTATCATCAAAAACGCAAAGCTGCTTACGATGGAAAAACAATCGTTTGAATACGGGGATATTGCGGTCGATTCGGGTAAAATCGCGCAAGTCTCCGCATCTATACCGGCGGGCGCGAAGGACGAGGTTTTCGACGCGAAAGGGTTATGGGCCATGCCTGGCATGGTGGATGCGCACTGCCACTTGGGCATGTGGGAGGACGGCGTAGGCGAGGAAGGCGCGGACGGCAACGAAAGCGTGGACCCGCTCACGCCGCACCTGCGCGCGATCGACGGAATCAACCCGCTGGACCGGACCTTTGCGGAGGCGCGGGAACACGGCGTGACCAGCGTGCTGACCGGACCGGGCAGCGCAAACGTATTAGGCGGCCTGTTCGTGGCGATAAAAACATACGGCAAACGCGTGGACGATATGATCATACGCGACCCTGCGGCATTAAAAGCCGCGTTCGGCGAGAACCCCAAACGCGTGTACGGCGACCAGAAGAAGATGCCCAAAACGCGTATGGCGACTGCGGGGCTGCTCAGGCAGGCGCTCGTCGACGCCATAGAATACGACAATAAGAGCAAACTCGGGCTGGACGACCCCAAGCTCCTGCCCGACCGCAGCCTCAAAATGGAAGCCGTCTGCAAGGTGATTTGCCATGAGATACCGCTCAAGGCGCATGCGCACCGGGCCGATGATATCCAGACGATACTGCGCATCGCCGGCGAGTTCGGCATTGCGGTGACGCTGGATCACTGCACCGAAGGCCACCTGATACTCGACGAACTCAAGCAGGCGGACGCGCGCGTCATACTCGGGCCGCTGTTTACCGAGCGCGCCAAGGTGGAGATGCGCAACCTCACTTTCAGGGCGCCCGCCCTGTTCGAGCGTGCAGGGATACCCTTCGCGATCATGACCGACCACCCTGTCATCCCGATACAGCATCTGCCCGTCTGCGCGGCGATTGCGGTGCGGGAGGGCCTGTCCGAAAAGACCGCGCTGGAGTCGATCACGATAACCGCGGCGCGCATTGCGGGCATCGACGACCGCGTGGGCAGCCTGAAGGCGGGAAAGGACGCGGACATCGTCCTGTACGACGGGCACCCGCTGGATTTCAGGACGCATGTGGTGCGCGTATGGATAGACGGCGTGTGCGTACACAGCGCCGGGTGAGGGAGCTAATAGTATAATAAAAAGAACAAAAAACCTCGTGAATCCAGCGTTTTCGAGGTTTTTTTGTTGAAGCAGGATTTTGCATGCATTATCTGGTATAATCTGAGCATGATTAGTTCGGCGGGGGATTAAAAAATGGACAATGCTGAATTTATAAAAGCAATTGAAGCTTCAAGAGAAATAATTAAATCAGGACATTGTGATAAATGTCCTTGTTCTCAAACAAAATGCGAATGGCACGGCAAGTGTTTTGAGTGCGTTATGATACACAGAGTGAAAAAGAAACACTTGCCGGAGTGTTTACAACCAATCCTTAAAGACATAATCGTTAATCTTGCCAGAACCGTTGAACTCGATGTTACGGATAACAGACCCACTAAAGAAAACTTTGAATATTTATTGCAAAATGTTCCTCCACAGAAATAAAAGATGTAACCATCCTTTACTGATGACGGCACTGTAAACGCGACGGAAGGGTGTATTCAAGTGACAACGGAAGAAATGTTTGTCAGGATATACAAAGCGCTTGCCCATCCGGTCAGACTCAAGATCGTCCGGACGCTCCTTAATGGGCCTTTATGCGTATGCGTCCTCAACGAGAGCGTGGAATTCAGCCAGTCCAACCTCTCGCAGCATTTGAGGATACTCAGGGAAGCAGGCATTCTGAGATCGGAAAAAGACCGAATTAAAATTATTTACAGCGTCGGAGACAGCAGAGTAAAAAAACTATTGAATGTGACCGAAGAGATCATAAAAAACCAGTTGTTGACGTAAAACGGTAATCCCGCCCTCACTCATCGAATTTTTGATAAACAGTCGGGGTGAGTTTGCCGCGGAACGCCTTAATCACGATCGTAAGGATGCATGGATCGGGACTTGGGGCGCAGGGCGAGTAATAGGAGACGATGAACTGCTTCTTGCGTTTGTCATAGATTGCATGGTCAAAAAGCCAGTGGCATTTGCGGCTTTCTTCTGCGGCGAGTACGTCCGCTTTATCCATTGCCGAAGGATGTTCGAGCATGAACTCGTCACGCGACCTGTAAAAACAAACAGGCACGGGGAACACTCCTTTCGTTCAGCATTTTTCGAAACAGCTTCTGCTGCGCTGCAGGCAGGTTTTGAAGATAAACAGAGAGATACCTCTTACACAATATTCTATTCATACATGAAAATCAAATGTTTTTAAAAGAAATCTGGCCCTTTTTGCTCCTCCTGAGGCATATGTATTCTGACCTGCTTCAACATGATATGCCGGCTGTTTCCGCCGTAATAACTGGCTAAGCCTAAGATTTGGCTTTCATGGAAAAAGCAGGGAATGCAAAGGCTGGCGGTGAATACTGTGTGACGGGGTGTTGAGTGGGAGAATATTGGGGCGGATCTTTCTCAAATTTACAGGGGCGCCAAAGCATTTGCACCAAATGGCAGATTGAAATATTACGGAATGGAAGAGTTATCGATATGGAATTGCATATAATAACGAGGCAGGAAACCGAAAAAGACCATGAAGCCGTGCGTGAGCTCGTAAGGCTGGCGTTTTTGAACGTTCCATTTGGCGACCACGACGAGCATTTTCTTGTGGACAGGCTCCGGCGTTCGGAAACGTTCATTCCCGAGCTGTCCATCGTGGCCGAGATTGCGGGTGAAATCGTGGGGTACATCCTTTTTACGAAGCTGATTATCGAAAACGGTGATGAAAGGACAGAGACGCTTTCGCTGGCGCCGCTTGCAGTGCTGCCGGAATATCAGTGCAGAGGGATCGGTTCCGCGCTTGTAACGGAAGGCTTGACGCTTGCTAAGGCTATGGCGTATCAGTCGGTAATCGTTGTCGGGCATCCGCACTATTACCCGCGCTTTGGCTTTATGCCGGCCGGGGAATGGGGAATATGTGCGCCGTTTGACGTACCCGGGGAAGCGTTCATGGCTTGCGAGCTTTGTGAAGGCGCGCTTCGTGGCGTAAAGGGCACGGTACTTTTCCCGAAGGAATTTGGTTTATAATGATATATAACAGAAACACCACATTGTTATTGAGCGAGGTGTAACAGCATGCCGGATACGGCAAAACAACCCGCGGGCAGCGGCGCGTCCCAGCGGGAGGCACAAACGCAGGAAGCATGCGGGAGAACTGCCATTGAGATATTTGATTATAACGAGCGGGAGTATAAGGAATACAAGTTTGAGGGAGAGAATTATGAATCTCTTCGGCCCACTGCAAAGGATATTGTCCGGTGGATCAATATCGACGGGTTGAATGACATGCACACGCTTGAGCAAATATGCCGGCCGTTTGAGATTCATACGCTGGTAAGGGAGGATATCCTGAATACAAACCTGCGGGCCAAGGTTGGGGATTATGGCTGCTATCTCTACATCATTGCGAAAATGGCTTATTTTACGGATGAGAGTCTGGTGCATGAACAGGTCAGCATGATCCTTGGAGACGGATATATCATTTCCTTCGGCGAAAAACCAGGCGACGTTTTCGACAGGATACGCGAGAGGATCAGAAGTGAAGGCGCGCATATCCGCAAGTACGGCGCGGACTATCTGGCGTATTTGCTGCTGGATGCCATTGTCGACGGCTATTTCAATGTGCTCGAAAAGCTCGGCGACAGGATCGACGAGAGAGAGGAAGAACTGATAAACAACCCGACCATGGAATACCTGCATAATATACGGCTGATAAAAAAAGACCTGCTGTATATGCATAAGGCCATCTGGCCGATCCGCGAAGTGGCTGCATGGATGGAGCGCGAGGGTACTCCCCTGATCGCGGAGTCCACGCAGCTTTATATCCGGGACGTGTACAGCCACATCATCCAGGCGATCGACACAACCGAAACATACCGCGAATTGCTCTCCGGTATTATGGATACGTATCTTTCCAGCATCAGCAACAGGATGAACGAAATCATGAAGGTGCTCACCATCATCTCAACGATTTTCATCCCGCTTACTTTTCTGGCGGGCGTATACGGAATGAATTTCAAATACATGCCTGAATTGGGATGGCCGTGGGGATACGGCGCGGTCATACTCCTGATGGTTGCCGTAGCGGTATCCATGGTACTCTATTTCAAGAGAAAAAGATGGTTTTAAGTATGTTTAGGGGGGGTTGTCATGGCGAAAATGACCAGAGAAGAACTTTTGCTGGCTATTTTTGATAAAAACGGGAATGATTACGAGGATGAAGACATTCTGGAATTGCTGGTTCATGAAAAATTATCGCGAAACATCAACCATGTGCAGGAAAGCAGGCTGAGCTTCGGGGACAGGATGGCAGACAAGCTTGCCGCCTTTGCCGGGAGCTGGAAGTTTATCATCGGGTTCACATGCGTGCTGGCATTGTGGATCATCGTGAATGTGTATTTGATGAGCAAACCTTATGACCCGTATCCGTTTATCCTGTTGAACCTGGTTTTGTCGTGCATTGCGGCCATTCAGGCGCCGGTGATCATGATGAGCCAGAACAGGCAGGAGGAAAAAGACAGGCTCCGTGCAAAAAACGATTACAAGGTGAACCTCAAAGCCGAGGTAATCGTCGAGGACCTGCATGAAAAAATTGAGAAGCTGTTTGAAAACCAGCAGCAGATTTATCGTAAATTAGAAGAACTTGAAAACAAGGGGTTCCCCGAATGAGGGCGTAACGCACGCAGGCGTCCCGTATTTGTATTAAACCGAGGCGGTGAAACATGTCGTTTTCGATAAAACGCGCGGCGGCGGAGGATGCCGCCGCGATAAGCAAAATCCATGCCCTTTCCTGGAAGAGCGCCTATAAGGGGATTGTTCCGCAAAAGTATCTCGACGGGATAAAAACGGATTTATGGGTTGGAACTTTTCAAAAATGGTTTGCGGAGAATGTTTTTCAGGCCGATATCCTGTATCTGGACGGTACCGCGATCGGATGCGTCACCTACGGAAAATCGAGGGACGAACGGTTTGCGGACTGGGGGGAAATCGTTTCGATCTACATGCACCCGGATCACTACGGCAAAGGGTACGGGAAAAAGCTTTTTGCACACGCATTGGACCAGTTAAAATCGAAGGGTTATAAAAGCTGCTACCTTTGGGTGCTGGCCGGCAACGCGCCGGCGCGAAGGTTCTATGAAAGGAACGGCTTTACGTGGGCCGGCGAGGAAGGCGAAATCGAAATCGGAGGAGAGAAGCTGACCGATTTGCGGTATGTATGCAGTTTAACCTGAAACGTTTGACAAGGAGAAAATAAATGCAAGGTATTCAAATATCAATAGCTGCCGCCGGGGATTATGAGAAGATCTATGCGCTGCAGCGCATGGCATACGCAACCGAGGACGCGCTGTATGATTACACCATACCGCCTATGCTGCAAACGCTGCAGGAGGCGGTTGAGGATTGTGCGAGGAGCATCGTTTTAAAAGCCGTTACTGAGGAAGGCGTCATTGTCGGCTCCGTGCGCGGCTTTGAAAAAGACGGCGTGTGTTATATCAACAAGCTGATGGTGCACCCGGATTATCGCAGGCGCGGAATCGGCGCCGCGTTGCTCATGGCCGTAGAAAGGGCGTTCTCCCCGGCGCGGTATGAGCTGTTTACGGGGAGCAGGAGCAAGAACAACATAGCCCTGTATGAGCGTTTTGGCTACAGGATATTCACAACAGACAGCGAAAAGGAACTGGTCTATATGGTGAAATAAGCGTGCATGCGGCCGCTTGCCGCATCGCTTTTTCCTCGGCGAGCCAGGCAAACCTGTACGCAGGCGGGGGTGCTATAACGAGCAGGTGCTTACGCTCTTTTCCTCAATTCGTCCATGCCGTTGAACGGTTCGGCGCAGGCGTTGCCTTTGCAGACATAAAACGTGGTCCGGCCGTTTTTCAAACCGTATTCTTTGATAAATCCGGCGACTTCGCTGATGGGGTCGCCTTCGCCGTTTTTGACCAGAACGGCCGTATCGGGCATGAAGTTTTCCCGCATCCATTTCTGAATCTCCGCCAAATCGTCCGCATCCCGGACAACGCAGACAATCTCGCGCGAATCATAGAGCGCGGGCATCAGCGCCATTAGATAAAAACTGAAGCCGATGGGGTAATTCTTCGTATCATCAATATACGTTTCAAGCTGTCTTTGCGCCAGTTCCTCCAGTCCGGGATCGGCTGTGAGTTTTGACAGCCACACAAGGTTATACGCGGCGACGGAGTTGCCCGACGGCATTGCCCCGTCATAGCGCTCCTTAGGCCGGTGTATCAGGCGCTCGCTCTCCTGCCCGTACAGGAAAAATCCGCCGTTTTCGTTATCCCAGAAAAAATCAATCGCGGCCTGATTGAACCGCAACGCTTTTTTCAGGTAAGCCGCGTCGAATGTGGAGGCGTACATTTCACAAAGCGCCCATACATAGAAAGCATAGTCGTCCACATTCCCGCGGTGCGCGGCTTCGCCATCCCTGTACCGGACGAACAGCCGTTGGTTGTTGTCCGTCAGTTTTGTTTCGATGAAGCCTACAGCCTTTTTAGCGGCCGCAAGGTATTCGGGCTTGCCCAGTATCCTGTATGCCTTCGCGAAGGCGACGGTCATCAGCGACGTCCAGGCGGTGAGGATTTTGTCGTCCTTATGCAGGACAGTCCTCTTTGCCCTGTACGCAAACACGGTTTTCCGGAGCCTTTCTATTCTTTCGTCAGGTTTGTCGAAGTCCCTGTTCTCGATGAGGTTCGGGATGCTCTTGCCTTCAAAGTTCCCTTTGTCCGTAATGCCGAAATGAGCGCAGAAATAGCTGCCGTATTCTTCCCCCAGAAGGTTGAGTATTTCCTGCCTTCCCAAAACGTAGTATTTGCCTTCCACGCCTTCGCTGTCCGCGTCCTGTGCCGAATAGAACCCGCCCTGTTCATCGGTTAGCTCCCGCAAGACGTATTCCAGTGTCTTTTCAGCCACGGTTCTGTAGAGTTCCTTTTTTGTGATCTGGTACGCTTCCAGATAAACCATCGTTAAAAGCGCGTTGTCGTAAAGCATCTTCTCAAAGTGGGGCACCAGCCACTTGTTGTCCGTTGAATACCTCGAAAAGCCGAAGCCGATATGGTCAAACAGCCCGCCTTTGTACATTTGCTCCAGCGTCTTTTCCACCATTGCGAGCGCCCTTTTATTCTTATGGACGTGGTGATACCGCAGCAAAAACATGAGCTGGTGCGGCGCGGGAAACTTGGGCGCGCGCCCAAATCCGCCGTACGCTTCGTCAAATGCGCTCGCGAACATGGAGAAGGCGTCTTCCACGGCCTTTTTCGACAGGGTCCCGCCTTTTTTGTCAGGCGCGCTTTGGATGGCCTGCGTGATCGAATCGCCGGATTCGATAAGCCCGGGCTTGTTGGTCTTCCACTGCTCGGCCACGCTTTGCAGGATTTCCATGACGCCGGGCATGGAATACCGCTGCTGCCTGGGGAAGTAGGTTCCCGCAAAAAACGGCTTTTGTTCGGGTGTCATGATGATGGTAAGCGGCCAGCCGCCCTGCCCCGTAAGGGCCTGGCACACAGTCATGTATACCGCGTCGATGTCCGGGCGTTCCTCCCGGTCCACCTTGACCGCTACGAAATCGCGGTTCATGAGGCGCGCGACCTCTTCATCCTCGAAGGATTCGTGCGCCATCACATGGCACCAGTGGCAGGTGGAATACCCGATGGAAAGAAACACGGGCTTATCCTCGGCCTTTGCCTTATTGAACGCCTCATCGCCCCAGGGATACCAGTTCACGGGGTTGTGCGCGTGCTGCAGAAGGTAGGGGGATTTTTCGTGGATGAGATGGTTGGGAGTTTTTGTTTGTATCACTTGGGCGCCTCCTCAAAACGGTAGTATCTTGTACTAATATTTCCGCAAAGGAATTTGTTCATCCTTTTTAATTATATCAGGGAACATATTCTATTTTGATAGGGTAAAGATGGGGTCTGGGCGATATACCGCAATTTATCCATCATCTATGCCAAAACCAGGGAAATATTTCAAACAACCAACCTCCAATGACAATTATTTACCCGACCTTGTCAATTTAATGCCGTTATTGTAAGAGCAATGTTCTGATAATATATTGTCAGGGCATACGCGTAATGACCGTAAAGATCCGGGATAAAATACGGGTCATCGTAATGCCGGCGGTTTGGGGGGATGGACATGCTTAAGGTACTGATTGTGGACGACGAGCATCTGATGCGCAAAGCGCTCCATCTTGCGGTATCCGGTATCGATGGGTTTGAGATCGTCGGGGAAGCCGAAAACGGCGAAAAAGCGATAAAGCTCGACGAAGAACTCTCGCCGGATATCATTTTCATGGATATACGCATGCCAGGTATCAACGGCGTGGAGGCCAGCGAACGGATAAAAAGCAGGAACCCGCAAACGGAGATCATATTTGTCACAGCGCACGACGATTTTGAAATCGCCAGAAAAGGCATTAACATCGGTATACACAAATATCTCCTCAAACCCTGTTCGTTTGACGAGATAAAGAAGCTGCTCCAGGGGTATAAGGAAACCCGTATGCAAAAGGCCACGCTGCATAACGGCCTTTTGCAGAGTGTTGCCGCCAAACGCTTTGGGGAATCCTGCGCTTTGATTAAAGGAACGGTACATAAACTGTTTTGCGCATACAGGAGCACCGGTGAAAGATATCCCGGATTCAAGCTTGTGTTCAGCGATTTATTCGCGCTGGTTCCGTGCGTGAATAAGGAGCAAATTTCTTATTTTGAAAAGAAATACGCGCTGTGCGACGCCATCTGCAATGACCCTGTGCAAACCGAGTTCTGGCTGTTCGACGCCGTCGACGAGGTCTATAAACAAAGGAGCATCCAGACGCACCAGCATTTCGTCAGGGTTTTTACATATATTGAGGACAATATGAACAGGGAGATTCTCATGCACAGGGCTGCGGAAAACACCCGCGTGAGCGTGAGTTACCTCAGCCGGATATTCAACAGGGAAATGGGCGTGAGCTTTTCCAATTACGTCAATATTAAAAAAATGCGGAAAGCAAAGCAGCTTTTAAGATTCTCGGATATCTCCGTCAATGATATTGCGTTCAACGCGGGCTATAACGAACCGAATTATTTCTGCAAGGTGTTCAGAAAACTTGAGGACTGCACTCCGACCCAATACCGCGAAAATCGCGTTACGGAACCATAGCGGACGACAAAATATTACACCATTCTGTACAAATCATTATTACTTGACATTGCACCATTAAAATACAATAGGAGCATGAAGTAGAGGTTCTGGGTTGCCCGGGAAATACCACCGGACATCTTGGGAATGATACGTCCATACCTCGCGTTCATGCTTTCACTCCTAGTCTTACCCGAAGAGATAGCCTTGAGCGGGATGCTTCCCTCCCCTTGAGGCTATCCCTTTATCGTGTGCATTTTGAACCATTGCAAGAATCTGGGCGAATGTCCGGCAATGACAAGATATTGCCTGCTTTTGTGCAAAATAGTATTACTTTCAGCCAAAGCAAAGAAAATACAATGTACCATAGCATCCAAAAAAGAAGCATGCGCTTGCGTTTATCATTGGCGCGACATTAATGCGGGGAGGGGTAAGGACATGTATTGGACCGGTCTTTCGCCGGATGAAGCGAGGGAATGCACAGCCCGAAAGGACAAATCCAAAAGGGATAAAAGGATGACGCTTGCTCAGGCGGTGCAAACCTTTGTAAAAGACGGTTACAACCTCGGCATCGGGGGCTTTGTAAACAGCCGCCAGCCGGTTGCCCTTGTCCATGAAATTATCCGGCAGGGGCGCAAAGACCTCGTATTATCCTTTCAGTCCGCGGGGCTAGCGCCCGAGCTTTTGGCCGGAGCCATGGCGCTCTTCCCGGACCGGCTGAATATACGCCGTCTCGAATTCGCCTATTTTGCCCATGAATATGCGGGTATTTCCTCCATGTTCCGCTATCTCGCGGAAAACGGGCTGGTGGAAATCGAGGACTGGAGCAACTATAACATGTCCGCCCGTTTCAAGGCAGGAGCCATGGGCCTGCCGTTTATTCCCGTGCGCAGCCCGCTGGGCAGCGACGTAATGCGAAGCAACCGTTCCAAGACCATGGAATGCCCCTTCACCGGGCGGACCATCGGCCTGCTTCCCGCCGCCCATCCCAATGTGGCGCTGATCCATGTGCAGGAGGCGGATATGTACGGGAACTGCCGCATCAAGGGCCAGACCTTCACCTGCCCGGAAATCGCCATGGCTTCTCAATATACCATCGTCACCTGCGAAAAGCTTGTCGAACATGAGGTGGTTACGGCTGCGCCCGCGCAGACCAGCATCCCGTTTTTTGCGGTCGACGCCGTGGTGGAGGCGCCGTTCGGCGCTTTTCCCGCAATGTGCCATGACTATTACTATTTCGGGCAGAGCCATATCGCCATGCTCAAGCAGGCTGCCGAAGAATTCAGAAAAGGGAACGGAAGCGCGTTGGAAGCGTATTATGAGGAATTTATCCTCGGCGCCGAAGATTTCGACGGTTACATCAGCCGGATTCCCTATAAGCAGTTGAAGTACGCGCAGCAGATGGAATCGCGCAGCCTGGAGCTGCAGAAATTCCTGGAATTTTGCTAAGGAGAGGGAGGTTAAGTTTATGGCGCAGCATGCAAAGCGTTTTACGCCGCAGGAAATGCTCATCGTGGCTGGCTCCCGCCAGCTCGAGGATAATAAAGTGATTTTTGCCGGCACGGGGCTTCCTATGGTAGGCATCACCCTCGCCCAGCTCACGCACGCTCCCGGCATTATCCCGGTTTTCGAAGCGGGAGCGGTAGGCTCTTCCCTGATGCGCGGGCTGCCCCTCTCGGTCGGAGACTCCCGCACCAGCTGCAAAGCGAATTACCTCCAGGGTCTGAACGCCGCTTTTGAGCTGACCCAGCGCGGGTTCATAGATTTCGGCTTTATCGGCGGAGCGGAGATCGACCCCTACGGCAACCTGAATTCCACCATAATCGGAAATTTTCCCGACGGATACCAGAAGCCGCAGGTTCGCCTTCCGGGAAGCGGCGGGGCGGGGGACATGGCCTGTTCCTGCACGCAGACCATCATCATTATGGCGCATGAACCCAGGAGATTTTGCCGCAGGCTGAGCTACTACACCAGCATGGGGCATTTTGACGGCGCCCCGGACGCGCGAAAAAATGCGGGATTGCAGGGGAAGGGGCCCTACAGGGTCATTACCAGCAAAGCGCTTATGGGATTTGACGCGGAAACCAGATACATGAAGATCCTTGCCACCATGCCGGGAGAAACCGTGGAAAGCGTGCAGGCGGCAACGGGGTTTGAGCTGCTGGTAGATAAGGATGTGTACGAATTTGAGCCTCCGCTGGAAGAAGAGATACGCCTGATCCATGAGGTCATCGATCCGC
>JBMOLJ010000019.1:0-19552 GCA_049324235.1 Bacillota bacterium | reverse complement strand
AGAAAAAAGCGTGGATTGTTGTCCTCGCTTTTCTTTTTTTTTTTTGACCACAAAAATAGTGGCCTATAAAGCCACTATTTTCTCTATCCAGTACGGCAATTCCCGAGGATAGACATGGTGGAGCTGAAGAGATTCGAACTCTCGACCCCCTGACTGCCAGTCAGGTACTCTAGCCAACTGAGCTACAGCCCCTTAACGCTTGCCAGAATATTTTATCTCAACCGGCCAACGCTGTCAAGATGATAATATGCACAACAAACGGCCGGTAAAAATAAACCGGCTTCATGAGCCCTCTGGCCCCAGTGAGGCGCAATTACTGGTATAAACTGTCTTTGTATCGGTAGTCAAACTCTATTGTACGGCCGCGGATAAACCAACCGGAATCCGTCTTCATACCCTGTTATTATGAATGGAGTTATTCATTCAAATTGGAGGTGTACTACTGATGCGTCACCCTTTTTTTGATGACGGTCCTGGATTTGTTGAAAGAGATGATTTTTACAGGCGCGGCCCCATCTGGGAAGAAGGCTTTGAACGCGGCTTTGGTCCGGACTGGGATGGCAGGGGCTGCGGCTTTGATGGGCGCGGCTGCTGGGACAGGCGCCATCACGGCAGGCGCTGCCACCATCCCCATTGCGGCTGGAGAAGATAAACACCGGTACAAGTACGAATTACTTTAGGGGGCATTTCTGCTCCCTTTGGCATCATACCTTACTTTCGTCATCCTGAATGGTTAAGAAAACACCTGTGCCACGCGCCGGTTATTCCCAATTCCGTTTTTTCTTCATACGTATATATTATGGGCCCAAATGGTTTAGCCGTAAACCAGACGTGGAGGTGTTACGCTGTGATAGGTTTTTTTGATTCCCGCCATTGCCGCTGCGGTCACTGTTTCTGTGGCTGCGGTTGTGGCTGCGGTTGTGGCTGCGGCTGCGGTTTTTGCTGTTAGGCCGGTGATATTGGCACTATACACGCCATGTAAGGGAGCATATTGCTCCCTTCGTTTGTAATGCCTTTATCAGTTTCTTTGCGGTAGCGCGTCTGCGTACATCATTCAACGTGAATGTGCATAAATTATGGAAAAGCCGCTTGAAGGGAGAACGCCCATGATATACATCGTACGGCGTGGTGATTCTTTGTATAGGATCGCCCGTAAGTTCGATCTCACGGTCGATGAAATAAAACGGGCCAATGGCATGCACAGTGATCTCATCATTGCCGGTGAATCCCTGTTCCTCCCTTTGCTTCCCGTCGGCGTCTACGGCATCGGCGCCATCGGAGAGGCTGTGCGGGATATACAGCAGGTATTGGCCTACATGGGGTTTCCCATCAGGGTGGACGGCATTTACGGGCCACAGAGCGCCAATACGATCTACTATATCCAGCTCAAGTACCCCGAACTGTCGCCGGACGGCATCTACGGCCCCAAAACAAAGGCATACCTGGAGCGGCTGGTTGACGAAGGGTACCGCATCGTGCAGGACCCGTCCGACTTGCTTGTGCTGGTGAACAAAACCAATGCGCTCGATCCCCATTACCTGCCTGAGGACCTTGTCGTACCTGCCGTTCCTTTCACCATAGCGGGACCCGCGCCTCAAAAGCAGATGCGCTATGAAGCGGCCAGAGCGCTGAAACAGCTCTTTGCAAAAGCGCAGGCGGAGGGCATTGATCTTACGGGCGTATCGGCTTACCGTTCATACCCGAGACAGGCTGCCATTTTCAGGGAGAACTGGGAAACCGATCCCGTGCTGGCCAATCAGTTCAGTGCGCGCCCGGGAGAAAGCGAGCACCAGACCGGGCTTGCCATAGACGTGAGCAGCCCGTCCGTGGGGTACGCGCTTACGCAGGCCTTTGGCAATACCCCGGAGGGAAAATGGCTGGAGGAGAATGCGCCGGATTTCGGGTTCATCATACGGTATCCGGCAGGAAAGGAACACATCACGGGGTACAGGTACGAGCCGTGGCATATCCGCTATGTGGGAAGAGACGCCGCCATCGCCATGTCAGGCAGTACTTTAGAGGAATATATTTCCGGATTGCTAATATAAGTCGGCCGCACCAACACAATTTGCATGACATATACAAAAACAGCCTCTGGTGAAACAACAGGCTGCATACAGGGGCACGCATACACTACAATTCCACGACGTCATACTCCTGATCCAGTAAATTTATGAAAAGCACCTTATTCCTTAACAGATCACCGCGTCCGATCAGAACCTTGACCACCTCGCCGACCTCTATGGCGCTGACAAGCGCCGGTGTAAACGCCGGATTCCCCAGCAGCTTCTCTTTTCCCCCGGCCGTCCTGTCCTTATAAATCTTATCCAGCGTCCGCTCCCCCGGGAACACCGTTGCGACCTGTCCGTACCATCCCGCTATCGCGCCGTGGACGAAGGGTACGCCAAGCTCCTCAGCCGTTTCCTGGATGATAAACCGCGTTCCGATCCTGTCCAGCGCATCCACGATCACATCATGCCCGTTCAAAAGACGCGCCGCATTTTCCCCGTCTATAAACGCCTGAACCGGATTGACCGTGACATCGGGATTCACAAGCGCCATCCGCTTTTGGGCGGTAAACGCCTTGCTCTGGCCAAGCGTCTCCATGTTGGAGAGGATTTGCCTGTTGAGGTTGGTTTCATCGAAAACGTCTCCGTCAATGGCCGTGATCGACCCCACGCCGAGCCTGCCCAGCATCTCGATGACATACCCGCCAAGCCCGCCGCAGCCCACGACGCACACCCTGGAATCAAGCAAAATCCGGTTCTCTTCCTCGCTCAGCGTCGTTTTGTTCCGTGCATAGCGTTTCATACTCAGCCCCCCCCAACGGGCGGAAAAATCGATACGACATCCGTTCCTGCCAGTTGCGTGTCCAAGCGCCCGTCTCTGCCGTTTATCAACAATATGGCCACGTCTTCCCGTGCTATTTTAAGGCTCTCGATGATGTTTTGCGCCGTTCCCCCATCTGGAAGGTCAACCATCACTTCTTTGCCGCGGCCTTCACGCAGCGTAGCAAACAGCCGTACTTTTACCTGCATCGCTTTCACCTCTTGGATTCATTACCATATAATCTCAGTAACATTATAATCAAGCCGCCGATGCAAGGCAACGGTGTTACACGCAATAGATGAGCTTCCTCGACCACAGGCAGTCGGCACAGGTCGGCATATACCCGTAGCAGTCCACTTCCGAAGTGGCTACCATATCACACGCGTCAAGCAGGTCGCAATCGGTGCAGGAGGGATACCGGTTATTGTAAACGGCCATGCGGTAATTCGTATAAGCCCTGCTTTCCCATATCTCATCGAGCGGCTTTTCCATGACGTTCCCGAACGAATGCGCATAGATAGCCTTTTCCCGCCCGAACAGGATCTCCTTCCCGTCGTGCGCGAGCCGGTAGCAGGGCGTCACATCTCCCGACGCGGTGATCATCGTGGTATTGTCCTCGATAAACCTGCATCTTCTCTCGGTTTTGAGTTCATACGCGGGGAATTTCAACAGCATGCCCTTTTTGTATGCATAGTTCTGTGCGCGTTGAAAAAACTTGAACATCTCCTCATTATTATGCAGTTTATACAGGATAAGATCCGCAGAGTCTATTGAAGTCGGCAGGATATTTGACAGAATGACTTGCGCCACGTTCAGCGACGACGCCAGATCAATAACGTCGAAAACCTCATCTTTATTTGTCTTGGAGAGAACCATCTGGAAAGAAATCATCGGCGGTATATCCACACCCATTTCCCTGTATTTATCCAGCATGGTTTCCATGTACTGCGATGCCGATGGCGATGTTTTGTCCGTACTCTTTATTTTAATCTCGTTTAACAGCTTTACATTCTCAATGATCTGTTCCAACGGGAACTCACGTATGCTGTAAAAGGTGTCTGCCATCCCGTCGACGGATATAACGACGTGATTAACACAATCCACAATGGTTTTAGCCAGGGATTCATTCATAATCGTACCGTTGGTAGTCAGTATCAGGTATTTATCTTTCAAGGCGCGCATGACCCGTTCGGCTTCCGGGTGAAAGGTAGGCTCCCCGATGCCCCCAAGGACGACTTCTTTCACGGACGGCAACGCCTTGATCTGCTCCAGGCTTTTATCAAGAATCCCTTTATCCATATCATGTGTCAGATGGCACCACGACCTGCGGTAACACATGCTGCAATTCAGATTGCATCTGCTGGTCAGTTCCAGGTAAACTTTCTCGATTGGCATTTTTTTGTACCCTCCAGAATTTGCGGGATATACAAACTATTGTACTTGTTCTGCTACGTATGCAGAAGCTTTTTTTGCCCCCACGCAAACAAGCACTTTATTATTATATTCTTATACACTCATATTGTAAATGCAAATATTCGGCTGCAACTGCCCCAAAGAACAAAACCTTTGAGGCAATTGCAGGCATTATGTTCTCACTTCTAAAATAAAGGGCTTCTTGCGAAGCCCTTTATCACAATCAACAATTTACAGGCCGAGTTCCGCCTTTTTCTCTGCCGTCGGAATGCCGTCTTTGGTCCAGCCGCGCACCGCATAGTACTCGGGCAGCATCTCGGAAAGCTTTGCCACAGTGCCCTTGGACGGCCCTTCAGGAATCGGTTCCTCCAGAAGCCTCTTGGGCAGCGTATCCTGGGACGAATCGATTCCGGCTGCCAGGTTGAACAGCTTCTCCAGGTTCCAGATCCTGTCTCCGGCTTGCAGAACGTCATCAGCAGTCCATTTCGTACCGGTTACCGCGCTCATCAGGCCTGCATAATCATCCGCGCCCATCGCAAAGGAGGTGAACAGGCAAAGCCCGGAGGAATCAATGAACGCCGTGAAGTCCTGGAAGATCTTATCCCAGGTGGCTTTTCCTTCGGTAGAAAAACGATCCAGTTTTTCCGGTATCCCAAGGATTTCGGGAGAAATAAGGTATCCCCTTACGTGGCAGCCGCCGCGGTTGGATGTTGCATACTGCAGCGCCATACCCTGGATTGCACGGGCATCATAGGCCGGCATCTCCTGCTTCTTGACCGACATGGACAGCTCGGGTGCGCCATAGGATTCCGCCATGCGGTAGGAGCCTTCCGCCATCTTGTCTCCAAGGCCCTGGCGCAGGCCCATGCGCTTCGTCCACTCGATAATGGCATCCGCATCACCAAATTTGAGAGAAACGCCGTCCAGCTCCGCATCCTTGATATAGCCTTTCTCATAAAGCTCCATCGCCGCCGCTATCGTAGTACCGGCCGAGATGGCATCCAGGCCCATTTCATTGCACCAGAAGTTGGCCTTGACAATGGCGCCAAGATCATCAACGCCGCAGTCTCCGCCGTACGCCCACATGACCTCGTATTCAGGCCCGCCGCCTTCGATATCGTCAACCTTGCAATACCGGCCGCAGGCGATCGGGCACCTGTAGCACGGATCCTTCTTCGTCAGGTATTTCTCTGCAAGAGCCTCGCCACTGATGACGTCGGCTTTTTCAAACTGTGCTGTCTGCCAGTTGTTGGTCGGGAAAGCGCCGCTTTCATTGATGATGTTGACAAGAACGCCAGTGCCGTAGGTGGGCAGGCCTGTGCCGGTTACGCCGTTTTCCCTGATCTTATCCATGCACGTTTTAACGGCGTCTTTCAGCTCTTCCGTGTCGGCAACTTCAACTTTCTTGGTTCCTTTAACAACGATTGCCTTCAGGTTCTTCGAACCCATCACGGCGCCCACGCCCGAACGCCCTGCCGCTCTCCACTGGTCGTTCATCACCGCGGCAATGTTGGAGAGTTTTTCTCCCGCCGGGCCTATTGCCAGCACCTTGGATTTTTCAGCATTTTCGGCCTGAAGCGTCTTTGTGGTTTCGGAAACCACTTTGCCCCAAACATTTGACGCATCACGGATTTCGACTTTATCGTCTTCAATCGCGATATATACGGGTTTGTCCGCCTTGCCTTCTACGATGATGATGTCGTAGCCGGCAAACTTGAGCTCGGCGCCCCAGTATCCGCCCGAGTTGGAACACGCGATCGTGCCCGTTAGCGGGGATTTCGTGACGACCATGTACCTGCCCGATGTCGGCACCGGAGCGCCGGTCAGGGGACCGGTGGCGAACAAAATCTTGTTCTCCGGGCTGAAAGGATCAATCGTCGGGCTTACCTCATCCGAAAAGATCTTCGTAGCCAATCCTCTGCCGCCTACAAACTTCTTTGCAAGCGCCTCATCCAGATCTTCCACCCCGTATGTACCTGTGGACAGATTAATTCTAAGAATCTTACCTTGGTAACCGTACATAAAAACAGCCTCCCTTTTAGTTTAGCGCAACAATCACACGTTGTTGCAACAATTCAAAAATAAACTTTATTTCTAAATCCTTTCCAAACGCGGGAGGCAGAACCGTTTCCTGTTCTACCCATTGGTTAATGTTCATGGCATAAGACTTTAGAACAATTAACTCGGATTAAATGGTGATTCAGTTTTCTCAAGCGAAATCATTCAAGCTTTTGACATGTATGTTTGCTGCAATTATAACACATTCGACGAAATTAGCATACTCTTTTGATGATAAAATTTATTACAATTCTGCGTTATTTCACCAAAATAGTCCAAGCGTCGCTATAGTTAATAAGGTAACCCGCATTATTCTTTTTCCGTCGCTGTTTCGCTCTATACAAATCTATGCGCGCATGGAACAAATGATGAAACGGAAACCTGTTACAAAATATAATTTTTCTATGAAAAGATTTAAGGCTGTATCCGCGCTATGTACTCCCCGTAACCTTCCTCTGCCATCCGTTCGAGCGGTATAAACCGGAGGGATGCGCTGTTTATGCAGTAGCGCAGCCCGCCGTTTCTGGCAGGCCCGTCATGAAACACATGGCCAAGATGTGAATCGCCGATACGGCTTCTGACCTCGGTCCGCTGCATACCGTGGCTGCGGTCTTCCCTTTCGACAAGCGTTTCTTTGCCAACAGGCCGGGTGAAGCTCGGCCAGCCGCATCCCGAATCATATTTGTCGCCGGACAGGAACAAAGGTTCACCAGTCACGACGTCGACATAGATACCCTTTTCATGGTTGTCCCAGTATTCATTTTCAAAAGGAGGCTCGGTGCCGTTTTGCTGGGTTACGCGGTATTGCTGTTCCGTCAGAGAATCCTTGATTTCACCGGCGGGAGGCCTGACGTACGCCCTGCCCTGGGCTTTATCCTGCAACAGGGAAAGGTCGATATGGCAGTATCCGTTCGGGTTCTTCTCAAGGTACCTCTGGTGGTATTCTTCGGCGATTGAATAATTTTTCAGGCGCTTCACCTCCGTAACCACAGGCGCTTTGTGCTTTTTCTGCTCCTCTTCAACGGCCGCGCGTATCACCGGAAGGTCCTCATCCTTGCCATAGTAGATTCCCGTCCTGTACTGCGTGCCGCGGTCATTCCCCTGCCTGTTCACGCTTGTTGGGTCGATGATCCTGAAAAAACGGGACAGCAGCGCTTTGAGGCTTACCTTTTGGGCGTCATAGATGATATGCACCGCCTCCGCATGCCCCGTTTGCGCTATTTCATGGTATGCGGGGTTGTCCGTTTTCCCGTTGGCATACCCTACCGTAGTGCTTGCAACGCCGTCCACACGGGAAAAATACGCCTCCACGCCCCAGAAACAGCCTCCCGCGAGCCATATTTCATGCAGGTCCCTGTCCATCATTCAATGATCCTCCTTTTGCAGATATATTTCCCCTTTATCAGCAACAAAATCAAACCGCACTTATCGGATAGGCCATGTTGGGTATAATAAACATATTAATATGAAAATTACTAAAAAAGGAAGTACCTGGGTTCATGCAGAGATTCAAACGGCTGCCCGATCATATCGGCGTCATACCCGACGGGAACAGGCGATGGGCATTGAAGAACGGAATGCAGAAGCAGGACGGATACAGCTTCGGCATATCCCCCGGCTTTGCGTTCTACAAGGAATGCCTGGAGCTGGGCATAAAGGAAATCACCCTCTACGGGTTCACGCAGGACAATACCAAGCGTCCGGCCATTCAGACAAAGGCTTTCCGGCAGGCCTGCGTCGACGCGGTGATGCAGCTTGCCGGTCATGACGCGCAGCTCCTCGTCGTGGGCAACACGTCCTCCCCGCTTTTTCCTCCAGAACTGATGCCCTTCACCAGGCGGACTACCTTTGGCAAAGGTTCGATCAAGGTCAACTTTCTCGTGAACTACGGCTGGAACTGGGATCTGGGCCAGGCCATGCAGCGCAACCCGGAAGACAGCTTTCAAAGCGGCATTGCATCCTCCGACGTTTCAAGGATCGATCTGGTCATCCGCTGGGGCGGCCGCCGCCGTCTGAGCGGGTTTCTGCCGGTCCAGACGGTGTATGCGGATTTCTTCGTGATTGAGGAATTATGGCCGGATTTCAGACCGGAACAGCTGCATCGGGCGCTTGAATGGTATCAGGAGCAGGACGTAACCCTTGGCGGCTGAAAATGTTTAACCCGTTTCAGGCAACCGGATTACCGGCGCGGACGCCCTTCGCCGCTTTTCTTTTTTTGCCGCTTCCTGCCCTGATCTCGGCAACGACCCATACGATAAGCGGCAGGAGCACCTCAAAAGGCAGCGCGTAATACTTGTAAAACGGCAGCCAATTAAACATTTGCATCATGCTGCTGTAGACGATGACGGAGAATATGATCATCAGCAGGCCGACAGGCGCCGTAATCTTCCTGTAATCCCCGATGCCGGACAATTTGGCTATTCCTCTTGCAGCGGCTATAAGGCAGACGGCCGCCTTGACAAAGCCGCACAGCAGGAATACGCCGCCGACGATGATCTCGAAGCGCTGGAAAAAATCCCCCAGCGATATGACCTTTACCGCCGTATACGACGGGTAGTACCTTTTGGCAAGGGACTCCCCGCCCAAAACGAGCGTATCCCGCAGGGACAACAACGCGAGTATCACTCCGCCCAGCGTCACGCCGCCAAAGAATACCCTGTACGGGTTCGCCTCCCTTTTAAACGCTGAAACGGCCATCAGGAACACGACCGTCTCCGCAAACGGCATGGCAAAGGCCGATGTCCCTCCGTTAATCAGGGGCATGATCCCATTGTACGCTGCCGGGCGTAGGTTTTGCAGGTCAAAATACGGCATTGCGAGCAGCACCGTGACCAGCAGCGTGAAAGCAACGAAAACGAAATAGATGCTGCTCCATCTTCCCATAACGTCCGCACCGCTTTTTGCAGCCCAGACGGCCGTCAGGCCCATCAGCAGAGCTGTAACCATCTGCGGGGTTTCAGGGAGGGTCACTGCGCTGATGAATTCGGTGAAGTTCCTGAGCACAAGCGCGCCGAGATGCAGCGCGTACCAGGTGAGCAGAGCGATGCATATTTTCCCTGCCCATCTGCCGAAAACCCAAATCAGCATGTCGAACAAATCTTTTTCCGTCTGGAGCTTTTTGAGACGGGCGTATACGAGGACCATCGGGAGGGCCATGACAAGGCCGGTGACGATACCCAGGAAAGTGTCGGCCCCGGCCTCGCTGCTAACGCCCATGACCGCCTGGCTTCCCAGAAGAAACATCACGATAAGGCTGATCCCCTGCCAGGAAGTCATCCGCCCTTTCTCCAAATCTGCCGCCTCCCCTTGCATAAGCTTCCTATCTGATGCCGGATATCACGCACCGTCTCCCACGGGTTCCTTTAAAAGGCCGTTGTCGATGATCCTGATTTGGGACGTAACGTTTACGGTGAGATTCCTGAACCCGCCGTTGTACCAATCCGGGCCTATCTCTTTCCACAACGCGGGCATATCGCTGCGCACAACGCTGCCGAATCCGAAAATATCCGCGTTGTATTCCTGCTGAACCCTCCTGACCAGACTCCGCACGCTTTCTTCCAGCATCGCCTGCGCCTGCCGCTGGAGATAGCCGCTGCCGTACTCGCCGTCATAAGCCCTGCCTGTATCGTTTTCCCCCATGACAACATCGCTCTTCATAGTGATATGCATTACCAGGCTTCCGTTTATGCGTTCAGGTTTCATAATGGTCTCGTTATTTCTGATCTCCAGCGTGATGTAAGGGTTCTTCGCTGCCGAGCCTGTGTCCCTTACGGTCAGCAGGCCGCCCCTGATTTCGTTCTGGATGAAGAGCAGCGCCTTTGATTCCTCATCAGACAGGAATCCGACCAACCCTTGCTGACTGAACACGGCGGTCCCGTCCAGCTCGTTGACTTCTTTGTTCCCGTCCTGCACTTTTTTCACCGCCGGAAGGGATACGGTCTTCCCCTCGCTGCATATGTCGTCGACCACCTTATAAAGCGCGGGTACGCGCGCCCTGGAGATGTTCTGCTCGCTGTTCTTCAAAATGCTGGCCAGTTCGGCCGACAGGATGCTGGTGGCTATGCCTTGCGTTTCCAAAAGCTCCCTTGCCGTTTTTTCCCTCGATACGATGAGCTGGAGCGTGGGCCTTAATTCACGGTTCCTTTCCGCGATGTCCAACACCGGCAGCAGTCCTTCCTTCGCAACCTCCTGGCTCAATATCATCACCTGCGCGTTGGACCAGTACGCCTTGTTCTCCAGCTTTTCCCCGGTGTTGCGCATGCAGTCAAATATTGTCTTCCCTTTTGCCTGGATCCTGTATGATTTCAGCTCCTTGTCAGACGGATGCGCGATTTCGGTAGTCAGCAGATATGCCCCGTCATCCGTTTTGTCTACTGCCATGCCGACGGCGACGGCGATATCCTCGATATCCCTGTAATTCCAGCAGCCGCTCATGGACGCCATGAAGGCAATGATGAGCGGCAGGCATAAAATTTTACCGGCCTTTTTCACGCTTTGCCGCTCCTTTTCATGTCTCTGGCCATAAACTTTGGCCTGAGCTTCATGTGCCACCACGGCGCCCTTACATATGTGTCCTTCAGATCCTGCGGGTCAAACGATGACATGCTCAGCATATAGGGCACGCCGAACGATCTGGTGTTCAGAAGGAACAGGCCAAGGGCGGCCATCGTAAGAAAGTACCCGTACAGCCCGATAAGCGCGCATGCGGCGATGCTCACCAGCCTGACGAGCACGACCGCGCCGTGGTGCTTGATCCCGATCATATCGCAAATCGCCGTAAAAGCCACGATAATGATGATGGGCGCACTGACGATTTTTGCTTCCACCGCCGCCTGCCCGAGAACCAGCGCCCCCACGATGCTCAGCGCCTGGCCGATGCCGGTGGACATGCGCGCGCCCGCTTCCCGCAGCACCTCGAACGTTGCCAGCATGATCAGAAGCTCCACTATGGTCGGAAAAGGCACGTTCTCGCGCGCAGTCAGGATGCTGTAAAGCAGCGGCGAGGGCAGGAGTTCCTGATGGAAGGCCACCAGCGAAAGATATATTGCCGGAATGCTTATCGTCAGTAAAAAAGCCAGTATGCGCACGATCCGTACGAAGGAGGAAAGCACGTAACCGAGATAATAGTCCTCGTTCACCTGAAACGATTCGATAAAAACATAGGGCACGGTAAGCACCGCGGGCGTACCGTCCACGAAGACCGCAATGCGGCCTTCCAGTATTTTGGCGGCCACGATGTCCGGCCTTTCCGTGGACCCGACCGTCTGGAAGGGCGAATAGGGCGAATCCCGTATCATTTCCTCGACGTACTGGGCATCCAGCGCCCCGTCCAGATTGTACCCGCTGATCCTTCGCACCACTTCGGCCAGTATGTCGTGGTTGACCAGCGCTTCATGATACACAATGCATATCTTCGTGTGCGTCCTTGCGCCTATTGTCTTGAATTTGAATTTCAGATCCGGGGACGCTATCTTCCGTCTGATCATGCTCAGGTTCATGAGTATGGATTCGACGAACCCTTCCCGCGGGCCCCGTATGACCTTTTCGGGAGCCGGTTCCTGCACACCGCGCATCAGCCAGCCGCGGGTGTTTAAAATCATAGCTTTGGCGTACCCGTCCACAAAGAGCGCGGTCTCGCCGCCGATAATGCTCTCGGCCAGCTTTTCTGCGTCGCTGGAGACTTTTATCTCGTCCACGGAGATGACTTTATCCCGGATCGTCTCAAAGGCATCCTCGTGCGGAAGCAGCGCCCTGCATCCGATGATGGGCTTCATGATATGCATGTCGGACACCTCATGGTTGATCATGCCGTCCACCATAACCATACAGCATTGCACATTGCCGTTATTCTGGCTGCCGAACTGTCTGATGACTATCGTATCGTCGTTGAAGAACATGTCCCGTATCATCTGAATGTTATCTTCAAGTTTCTTCGTGAGCCTCTTCCCGATAACGCTTTCGGCCTGTATCAATTCGGGCTGATCCTGATTTTCGGGTTTGCCGTTTTTCGCTCTGTTTCTGCTCATAACTATCCCTGTCACGTTCGTTTTACTTTAGTCTCTTCATATAAAAGCAACCTGATACGTTTAATTTATTGCCCCGGGTTATCTCTGCGGGATTACGGACCTGACAGCATCCATGATCTCCTGATAGCCCGTGCACCGGCAGATATTCGATTGCAGCCATTGTTCGATCGTCGCATCGTCCGGTTCCGGGTGTATGGAAAGCAGCGCGTGGCAGACCACGATGAAACCGGACGTGCAGTACCCGCATTGAAAGGCGCGTTTTTCCACAAACGCCCTCTGTATGGGGGTATCCTTCAAACCTTCTATCGTCGTCACTTCATGGCCTATCGCCTCGGCAGCGAGCATGAGGCATGATTTTACAGGCCACCCGTCCAAAAGGACGGTGCAGGCCCCGCAATCACCGTTTTCGCATCCGGGTTTACTCCCCGTCAGGCCCAGCCTGTTACGCAGAACCTCAAGCAGCGTATCGGCCGGCCTGGCGGCAGCCTTATGCCGCCGGCCGTTGATATTGAGCGTTATCACGTTTTCGCCCGAGAGCTTCAGCATCCTTATCCCAGACTTTCTAGCATATTAATAAGCGTTTCGCGCAGTACGAATTGGCGGTATCCGGCCTGTCCCGTTAAATCGCTGTGTATGGGCGCCGGCAGATTGCGCATGCACAGGTCCGCCATCGTTTCCGGCGGCGCCTGCCTGTTTTTGAGTATCCGCTCCAGCTCAAGCGAACGGAAAGGATAGGCGCATACTCCCGAAAACGCGGCGCGGAGTTCACCGTCCGTTTGTAACGCACACACCGTCAGCAGCGGGTATCCGATTTTTTCGGCCGACGTTTTTTTGACATGCACATGCGGCAGCCTTGCAAAGAATTCCCTTACGGTAAAGCTGACGATAAGGTCGCCGTTATTCAGGCGCATCCTTTCCGTCCCAGTTCATGATTTTACGTAGCCTGCCTATGCATTCGGGCAGGTTGCCCGTGTTCGCGAGCGTGACCTTCTGTCCGAGATCCTCATGGATGACGGCGGCCCCGGCAGCTAAAGCCTGTGACGGGGAATTGACGACCGCCAACGGCTCATACCGCATCCTGATCTTCTCCACCGCTAGCGCGGCCTGCCATTCCTCATCGGCCACCGCAATGGCGACCGGCTCTCCATAATACCGCACTTTCCCTTTTGCCAGTACGGGCATATCCTGGATAACGGAACCGGTAAAGACATCGCAGTCCGCTCCCGTCACCACGGCATGTACGCCTTCGATAACGCCCGCTTCCGAGGTATCGACCGCGATGAGCCTGGCGTGCGCGAACGTACTGGTCAGGATCCTGGCATGCAGGCAAGCGGACGGCTTTTCGTCATCGTTATACGCTGCGGCGCCCGTCACCTTGTCCCAGGCCTCGGTCCTTATAACATCGCTGCTTACCGCGCCCTGCATAAATATACACCTTATACGGCCGTTACTGCATCTGGTTTTGGAAGTTGCTCTGCTGCAGCGCCGTTACCGCCTGTCTTCCCTGCTGGTTTTTCTCAGCGTCTGCCGGGCTGAGTATGGCGATGAGCTGCTCCAGCTCCCCGACATGGGTCCTTTCCTCGTCTGCGATATGCTGGAGGACTTTTTTCACCCGCTGGTCCGTCGTTGCATGCGCATGCGCCTCATACACAATGATAGCTTCCAGTTCGCCCGCCAGGTCTACGCGCAGCGCCTGGACGACTTCCTCGTTGGACATGGTACGGTCTACATTTGCAACAAAGGGATTGCCGATAATCATTTGAATCACTCCTTTTGTTTATTAATCCCCGAGTCTCTTTTCCGATATACGCGCGACTTTTCCATGGATGCGAATCCATTTGTTTCGTGGGACTACCAAAAAATGTACAGCTGGTATAAAATGATAATGGATCGCTCATACCAGTTTTGGTGTAATACTTGGGCTATACGGGTTTTCCCCGTTCAAACAATTGAGAAACGGAAGTGTATGACATGATCAGAGATATTCAGGATGAGATCATCCGTATCAAAAAGGAAAAGGGCATATGCATACTCGCCCACAGCTATCAGGCAAGGGAGATCATAGAAATCGCCGACTACTCCGGCGACTCGTTCCAACTGAGCCTGGCCGGACAGGAGGCCAGGGAAGATACCGTGCTGATGTGCGGCGTACACTTCATGGCTGAGACCGTCAAGCTCCTGTCCCCGCAAAAGAGGGTGCTCTTGGTGCATCCTGAGGCGGGCTGCCCCATGGCCGAGCAGGTGGAGCCCGAGTTCGTGCTGCATTTCCTCAAGCAGAATCCCGGGTACACCGTGGTGTGCTACATCAACACCACGGCCGCGCTCAAGACGGTGTGCGACGTTTGCGTCACGTCGTCGACCGCCGTGAAGATCGTGCAGAACATCGAAAACAAAAACATACTCTTCCTGCCCGACTGCAACTTAGGGGACTACGTCAGCAAGCAGGTGAAGGACAAAAATATCAGAATGTTCCAGGGGGGCTGCCCCATCCACGCGGCCGTCAGGGCCGACGATGTCGCGGCCGCGAAGGAAAGGCATCCCGGCGCACTGGTGCTGGTGCACCCCGAGTGTGTTCCCGCGGTGGTGGAGATGGCCGATTTCGTCGGCTCAACTTCGGCAATCATGGAGTACGCCAAGAAGTCTCAGGCAAAGGAGTTCATCATCGGCACGGAGAACAGCATTGCCGAGCACCTTTCCTACGCCTGCCCCGAAAAACGCTTCTATACCCTGAGCAAAAAGATGCTTTGCCCGAATATGAAGCTGACCACGCTCATGGACGTGTATAATGTGCTGCAGGGACAGGGCGGTCTGGAGATCAATATGGACGAAGAAACGATGCGCAAAGCGAAAAAGTGCATCGATGAGATGATCCGGCTGGGGAAGTGAGTGTCAGCCGGAAATGATTGTACCAAAAAAACGGTGAATTATAAATAATACATATTGGCTTCGCACTGTTCATGGTATTTTTGAACAAGGTCTGCAAGGGTATAGCCCGAAAGGAATGCGGATATCCTGCCGCTCAAGGTATCATAGACGTTTTTTCGTAAGCAGCGTTCAAGCGCGCTCTCGTTTTTTTGCATCTCGACCAATTCCAGGTCGCCTTCAAAAATTCGTATTACGTCGCAGACGTTGATTTTATCCAACGGGCGGATGAGCGTGTAACCTCCATGCGCCCCGCGGATGCTCCGCACATACCCGTTCTTTTTCAATTCGGAGACAATCTGCTCCAGGTATCTGGGCGAAATGCCCTGCCTTTGCGCAATATCAAATACATTGACGTGTTCGCGGTTCTTTTGCAGCGCCATATCCAGCAGGAACCGGATGCTGTAGCGGCTTTTTGTCGATAATTTCATAAACTGTTCCTCGTAATAGCCCGTCAGATATTGTAATCGAATACGCCCTGGTCTGCGTCCGTCTCGCTTTGATAGCACTTTGCCAGATGATCGAGGCTGATACTGTCCACAAAGCCGTCGATTTCATTTTTTAGGCCAGCCCATATATTTCGCGTGATACAGCCCTCCCTGCGGGGACAGGCATCATCGTCGGAGACACAATCCACCGTCGTAAAAGCGGTTTCCATAACGCGAAGGACGTCTCCAACCGAGATGCCTTCCCTTGCCAGCACATATCCCGGCTGGCTGCCTTTGTTCCCGATCACCAGCCCCGCTTTCCGAAGATTGATGAACAACTGCTGCAGATACCCCTCCGACACGCCGGCCTTTTCCGCTATGGTTTTCAGGGGGATGGGTTCATGCGTTTCATTCGACGCAAGGATAACCATCGCCTGCAAAGCATATCTGCCGCGGGTTGAAATGTTCAAGTACGCTACCTCCAGTCCGCTTGGAACATACTAAATACACTAAATTAATATTTTTGATTATACGCCATTTGCTTTGGGAATGCAAGGATAAATAAATATCTTCCAGCCCTTGACACCGCCTTGCCTATGACAGATAATGTATGCATATCATTTACGTAGTATTACTAATATTGCTGTCGGTTTAGGAGTGAATCACATGTACGATTTCGATACATATATCGACAGGAGCAATACCGGCGCTATTAAATGGAACCGGCGGCCCGCGCACATCAAGGAGGCCGGTTTCGTTCCATTGTCCGTTGCCGATATGGAATTTGCCGTCGCGCCCCCGATACGGGAAGCCCTTGCCGCTGCTGTGGAGCATGGAATCTACGGGTACACCGACCCTGATGAACGGTATTACTCCTCCGTTACCCACTGGATGAAAAAACGGCATGCCTGGGATGCGGAGCCTGAATGGATCGTATGCACAGGAGGCGTTGTCCCTGCCATATTGACGGCCATCCGTGCTTTTACACGGCCCGGCGACGGCGTGATCTTCCAGCCGCCGGTTTATTATCCGTTCGCTTCGGGCATACGCGCCAACGATAGAAAAGCAATTGAGAATCCGCTTATTCTAAAGGATGGTAAATATCAAATTGATTTTGAGGATTTGCGCGCAAAAGCATCCGATACGAGGACCAAACTGTTGCTCCTGTGCAGCCCGCATAATCCCGTGGGGCGGGTCTGGACGCGCGAAGAACTGGTGACTCTCGGCGACATCTGCGCTGAAAACGGTGTTCTGATCATCTCCGATGAGATACATTTTGACGTCGTGTTCCCCCCGTACCGGCACACCGTGTTTGCGACGCTCGGTGACAGCTATGCGCAAAACAGCATCGTATGCACATCCACAAACAAAACCTTCAATCTTGCGGGGCTGACTATTTCAAACATTATCATTCAAAACCCTGCAATCAGGAGGGTTTTTAAAACACAGCTTGCAGCCGACGGATTTTCGAACATGAATTATTTCGCATTGCCCGCTACCATTGCCGGCTATACCCAAGCCGAAGATTGGTTTGACGCGTTGCTGAGGTATATTGAACAAAACTATCTGCTCTTTGTGGAAAAAATGGCGGAAATAGCCCCGGACGTTCATGTTTTTCCGATGGAAGGAACGTATCTTGCGTGGACAGACTGGCGCAGGCTCGGCCTGACTCCCAAGCAGCTCGAGGACCTCTTGCTGCATAAAGCCGGACTGGCACTGGACAGCGGCGGCATTTTCGGCACGGGCGGCGAAGGATTCGAACGGTTCAATCTGGCCGTGCCGCAAAGCGTACTCGCGGAAAGCCTGCAGCGGCTGCAGCGGGCGATTCCTGGTAACGGGACTCTTTCAACCGGCTCTCAAATATATTCCTATTGAACCTCATATCCCTGGTCTTCAATGGCCTCGCTAATGGCCTGAACAGTGGCTCTGTCGGGATCGTATTCAACCGTTACCGTTTTGCCCGCCAGATCAACGGCAACGCTTTTGACTCCGTCAAGCGCGCCAACCGCTTTCTTCACGCGGTTTTCGCAGTGGCTGCAGCTCATGCCTTCTACGCTTAGAACATTGTTTACTATTGCCATAGCTAAACACTCCTTTTTATTTGGTTTGCCTTGTTTAAGGAACCTTATGATTGGTCGCGCTTTGGCTGATTATTTATTTTGTTTTAAACCGCTTCAACCGCAGGGCGTTTGAAACGACGGACACCGAGCTTAATGCCATGGCCGCGCCCGCGAAAACAGGGCTTAAAAGCGGCCCGCCGAAAACGTACAGCAGTCCGGCCGCCACCGGGATTCCGGCAAGGTTATAGATGAACGCCCAAAAGAGATTCTGCCTGATATTGCGCAGGGTCGCGCGGCTTAACGCAATGGCTGCCGGCACTTCGTTCAGATCCCCACGCATGAGCACAACGTCAGCCGATTCGACGGCCACATCCGTACCCGTTCCGATAGCGATTCCCACGTCGGCCTGCACAAGCGCCGGCGCATCGTTGATACCGTCCCCTACCATAGCCACTTTCCGGCCGCTTTCCTGCAGCTTTTTAACTTCCCCTGCCTTGTCCTGCGGCAATACGTCGGACAATACGCTTTCGATACCAACTTCCCTCGCGATAGCATCGGCAGTGTTTTTATTATCCCCCGTAATCATGACAACCTCAAGCCCCATGCCTTTCAGTTTTTCTACGGCCTCTTTGCTGGTGGGCTTAACGGTATCGGCCGCGGCCATAAGGGCTGTCAGGCGTCCGTCCACCGCGACATACATGAGGGTCCTGCCCTGCACGGCCAGCGCTTTTGCGTCCCCGGCGGCTACATCCGTATCAATGCTGTTTTCGTCCATCAGCTTGATATTTCCGGCCAATACACGCTTGCCCTGTACAACGGCGTCTATACCGCGGCCGGGCACCGCTTTAAAGCTTTCCGGCTCAGCCAACTCCAGCCCTCTGTCCTTTGCGCCTTCCACAATCGCCCGGGCGATAGGGTGCTCCGAGCCGCGCTCTGCCGAGGCGCATAAGTGGAGAGATTGGGCTTCGTCGAGTTCCGTGTAGGCTTTGATGCCGGTCAGCACCGGCTTGCCTTCGGTGACGGTACCCGTTTTGTCGAACACCACGGTTTGAATCTTATACGTCGTTTCCAGCGCTTCCCCGCCTTTAATAAGGATGCCGAGCTCCGCCCCCTTGCCGGTACCCACCATGATGGCCGTGGGCGTCGCCAGCCCCAGCGCGCAGGGGCAAGCGATGACCAGTACCGAAACGAACACGTTGAGCACAAAATTAAAATCCTTGCCAGTTAAGCCCCAGATAACGGCTGCAATAAACGCGATGCTTAGTACGGCGGGCACGAAATACCCGGAAATGATGTCGGCTATTTTGGCGATGGGCGCCTTTTTGCCCTGCGCCTCCTCCACCAGTTTGATGATTTGGGAGAGCGCGGTGTCCTCACCCACCTTCGTAGCCCTGAATCTGATAAGCCCTTCGTGGTTGACGCTGCCCCCTGTCACTTCGCTTCCCGGGCGCTTGTCCACCGGCAGGCTCTCGCCGGTCAGCATGGATTCGTCGACCGAGGATGTCCCCTCGATAACAATGCCGTCCACCGGCACGGTTGAGCCCGGACGGACGAGTACGATGTCACCAACCGAAACTTCGTCCAGCGGAACTTCAATTTCGCGGCCGTCCTTGATGATGACCGCCACCTTGGGCTTTAAGCCCATGAGCTTTTTGATTGCCTCCGACGTCTTGCCTTTGCTCACGGCTTCCAGGTATTTGCCCAGCATGACCAGCGTGATGACGATGGCCGCCGACTCAAAGTACAGCGACTGGGCATACGCTAAGTTGCCGAGATAGATCATTACTGTCGCATAGACGCCGTAGAGGAACGCGCT
>JBMOLJ010000018.1:0-2349 GCA_049324235.1 Bacillota bacterium | reverse complement strand
CATCTTTTTGATGTTGACCAGCGAATGCAAAAAGGCGTTGTTAATCGACGAAGCCGCCTGGCTCGCGTACAGCGCCAACAGCTGCGCTCCCTCTGTAGAATGCTTCCCTTCGACATAGATCACGCCGATGGAATTGAGGTATTCGTTTTCCAATGGGAAAATTGTCCCGCTCTCCGTATCCAGCATTGTGCCGTTGGTGCGCGCAAAACCGATGTTTTCCATCATGATGGGGTCAAGCATTTCCGCAAAAAGGTTGATGGGGACGTGGTACATGCCGATGCCCCTGAAAATGCTCTTGTTCGCGTTGCCCGATTCGGCAAGGTCATCGATAAGGATGAAAGCGTCTTTGCTGTTGACCAGCGGGAGTATCTGCTGGAGTATCTCCTCCAGGATATTTCCGATGGGCTGCAGCTGGTATATCTTGGGCACCGCACCAAGTATACTGTTGAGCCCGTCGCGGAACTTCTGGATCGTGCGCATCTGTGCGATCGATTTAATACCTGACTCTACAAGCAATAATAATTGATCCAGCCTGTCGCTCTTTTCGCAGTAGGCCTGAATATCCAGCGCCTTTATGGTGCTCAGGGGCGGGGCGAGGTCCTTATGACCGGTGAGCAGCAGGATATAGAGTTCCTTATTCGTTTTGCGGATCATCTCCACGACAGCGTCGCCGTGCAAAGGCTGCATGAAATAATCCAGGATCAGAAGGTCGTAATGGCTGCGGGACAATTCCTCCAGTCCGTCCATAGGGTTGATGAACCCTTTGCTCGCATAGCCGTTGCGTTGCAGTAAAGCAGAAACACTGTCGATGATGCCTTGTTCATCGTCAATCACCATGATGTTTATGTCGTTGTTGATTGGGGCATGGGGTCTCTTGCGCATCTGCCTTACTCCTTCCCGTTGTCAAAAGCGGGTAATGATACATAGAATGTCGTGCCTTTTCCAAACTCCGAGTCGAACCACATGTTCCCGCGGAACATCCCCTTTATGGTGCTGTAGGACATGTACAGGCCCAGGCCCGTGCCGTGTTTGCCTTTGGTAGTGATCATTTCCTTGAATAACATGTCCTTTACTTTTTCGCTGATGCCTTTGCCGCGGTCGCTTATCGCGATAAGCGTGCCCTCGTTCTGTTTGGTGATCTTTATTTTTATTTCGCCTTCCTGCCCTTCATAGGCCTGTATGGCGTTGATGATGATGTTATCGAGTATCTGCACCAGGCTGTTGATGTCCCCCCTGATAAGCGTTTTATAATCCACCTCGATCTCTTTCTTCAAACGGCAGTTGTTTTTGATGAGCTCGTGTTTCATCAGGATATCGACGCGCTTCAACAGGGATCCCACTGTAAATGAGCCCTGCGTATCGATATTGAACTGCGCTGCCTGCTCCTTTACGGCCGAAATAATATCGGACATATACGCCATGTGGGATTTCATTTTTGTCAGCCAGTCATGCATTTCCTCCGCGATCTCATGATGGTCCTTCGGGGTGACCTCGTCGTCTTCGATGGACGCATCGTATTCCTTGACGAGATACAATAATTGGTCTATACCGCCCGATACCGAAAAAATCGGTGTTTTCAGGTTATGTGCGATACCGCCGATAAGCTGTCCCAGCGAAGCAAGGCGCTGCCTTTCAAGCAAAATCGCCTGGTTTTCCTGTATTGTATTGAAATCCTTGATATGCTGCGTGATGTCTTTTAGCAGGATAATGATAGCAATACAGTGTTTGCCCGAGATGATCGGTGTAAACTCGATGGAAAAATACTTCTCCTCGGTATTGAACTCAAAATGGTGCTCAACCGAGCGCGTACACTGTTTTTCGACAGTCTGCGCTATGAAATCCATCAGTTTATCGGGATTTATACCCAGCCCGGGACTATCAATGATTACATTATACAGGTTATTGTGTCTTTGTATAGCGGTTATGGTGGAAAAATTATCCTTGAATGGCTTATTGTAATCGATGATGTTCATTTCAGGGTCAATGACGATATAACTGTCCGAAATCCGGTTTACAATCGTCTGGAGCGCAATCGGCGTAACTTTCAGAAGGTTGAAGCGTGTCATGGCAAAGACAAAGAGCGTGATGGTTATGGAAAACGCAGTGGGTGTGGAATAGATGGTGAGCCCCGGAACGCCTACCGTATAACAGATATTGACCACCAGCGGTATAAAGCTGCCGATGGTGATGAGGATGGCCTGCGGGGTCAGTTTCCCCAGGTTCTTGATCGCGAAAGAACACAGGTAGACCAGCCCGGTGATGATGCATATGTATGAATATATGCCGTGCACATAGAAGTACGGTCCCGTTTGTATGGAAAAGGGATCAAGCGAATAACTGACGTAGAAC
>JBMOLJ010000017.1:26798-112948 GCA_049324235.1 Bacillota bacterium | reverse complement strand
CCGGGCGGAAGCCCGTCCACCACCATACCGATCGCCTCGCCGTGCGATTCCCCGAATATGCTCAAACGGAGCCTACTTCCCCATGTTCCGCTCAACGGCGCACCCTCCCAACTCTCTGAATTCTTCCCAGAATGCCGCGGCCGACTTGCTTACGCACTCCCAGCCGTCAATAACCACTTCCTCCGTGCAGATCGAGGAAGCGACGGCAAGGGACATGGCCATGCGGTGGTCGCTGTGGCTTTTGCAGACGCCGCCCTTTAAAGCGCCGGTCCCGCGTATATGCAGCTCGTCCGCGCTCTCGCGGATGGCCGCGCCCAGCGCGCCCAGTTCCTCGGCAACCGCGCTTAGACGGTCGCATTCCTTGAAGCGCAGGCGCGCGGCGTTATAGATGCGCGTCTCGCCCTTGGCCGCGCATGCGGCAACGCTCAGCACGGGGATCAAATCGGGTATCTGCGAAGCGTCTATTTCCGTTCCGTGCAGGCCCTTTCCGCATATGTGTATGCCGTTTTCATCCTCGCTGATATCCGCTCCCATCCGTCGCAGAATATCAACGATCGCACGGTCACCCTGCGTTGTATCCGCGGACAATCCCTTGAGCGTCACGTCCCCGCCGACCGCGCCCGCGACCATGAAAAACGCCGCGTGCGAATAATCGCCCTCTATCCGCACGTCGCACGACGTATACCGCTGATTCCCGGGGATATGCAGGGTAAACGCGTCGGTGAACGCCGAATGCACGCCGAAACGCGCCTGCATCGCGCGCGTCATCTCCACGTAACCGCCCGACTCCAGCGGCGAAGACAGCCGTATGCACGAATCGCCGTCCAGCACGGGCAGCGCGAACAAAAGGCCCGTCAGGAACTGCGAGGAGACGTTCCCCGGCATTTCGTACGTACCCGGTTTAAGCCTACCCGAGACGGTGATGCTTTCCCCGTCTGCCGACCATTCGACGCCGTTTTGCCTGAATATGGCATGATAAATCTCCATAGGCCGCTGCATAAGGCGGCCTCTGCCGGTAAACCGCACCCTCCCGCCGCCGCGTATGAGCGCCATAGGCACCAAAAAACGAAGCGTAGACCCTGATTCATTGCAGTCTACGCTTCTTGCTTTTTCACACGGCGTGCGCCAGCCCGATACCTGCATCTGCGCATGCGCGATCTGCACATCCGCTAGTTCCAGCGCCTGAATGCCCTCGCACGTTGCGCGGACATCATCAGACAGTACTATATTCGAAATATTTGAAACGCCATCGGCAAGAGCGGCGCAGCACAACGCACGGTGCGCGGCGCTCTTGGAAGGCTGCACAGCCAGGGTTCCCTGAAGTTTTCGCGGGGAAACGGCCATCCACCCCATATCAGGATTCACCCCCGCACATCAAAGTCAGCAGTTCCCGCTTTGGCATCCGTTTCAAACATGCATTGCCGATTTCGTTCAAAAGCACGAGGTCGATCATGTCTCCCCTGCCTTTTTTGTCAACAAGCATCGCTTCGTAAACAGGCTTCATATCCACTGAAGGCGCCTTAATGGGCAGCTCCAGTTTGTTTAATAGTCTCTCGATCCTGTCTGCCGTACCGAATGGCGATACACCCAGCCGTTCGCCCCAGCGCGCGGCCTGCACCATCCCTACGCATACCGCCTCGCCGTGGAGCAGTATCCCGTAGCCCAGCGTCTGTTCGAGCGCGTGGCCCAGCGTGTGCCCGAAATTGAGTTCCTTGCGCGCGCCGTTATCAAACGGATCGCGGTGGACATAATCGGCTTTGATCGCGCAGCATTTACGCACAATTTCTGGCATGAAGCTTTTAAGCGCGGCACGCGAACCCGCTTCCTCCAAACGAACAAACAATCCTTCGTCAAATATGCAGCCGTACTTCACCACTTCGCCAAGGCCCGCCCCCATTTCCCTGGGATCAAGCGTATTGAGCGCCCCTGTATCGCACAGCACCAGCTTTGGCTGTGCGAACACGCCTACCAGGTTCTTACCCTGCGGCAGGTTCACGGCAACCTTCCCCCCGACACTGCTGTCCACCTGTGCGAGTAATGTGGTCGGAATCTGTATCACATCGACGCCCCGCAAAAAAGTAGCGCCCGCATACCCTGTCAGGTCCCCTACAACGCCGCCGCCCAGTGCGATGATGCAGTCCGAGCGCGTGATTCCCGCGTCCAGAAAACGGCTGTACAAATAAAGCAGTTTTTCGTGGCTCTTGCTGGTCTCCCCGGGGTCAATCGCTATGATGTCCGCCTGTATGCCAATCTTCGTCAGAGACTCGGACAGCGCCGCGCCATAGAGCGCATACACGTTCGTGTCCGTTACGACGGCGGCCTTCCGCCCCGCAAAACCGGACAAATATGCATGCGCGCGCGATATGACGCCATCTTCAACAAAAATGTCATAGCGGTTCCCTGCCGCTTCCACCGTCACACAATTCGTCATGCGCCTATTCTTGCCTCTTCCTTATTTTGTTCTATCCCGCGTCCGACTACGGGAGCCAACGCCCGAAGGCGCATCATCAGCTCATCAAACTGCGCGGGCGTAAGCGATTGCGGCCCGTCGCACAAAGCGTTTGCCGGATCGTTGTGCACTTCGATGAGCAGTCCGTCCGCACCGGCAGCCACCGCGGCCATAGCCATGGACGGCACCAGCCATGCTTTGCCGGTCGCGTGGGAAGGATCGACGATCACCGGCAGATGCGTCATGCGTTTTACCACCGGAATGGAGCTTAAATCCAGCGAATTCCTGGTAAAATTCTCGAATGTCCTGATTCCGCGCTCGCACAGAATGACGTTGGGGTTGCCCTGCGCCATGATATATTCGGCCGACATGATCCATTCTTCTATGGTAGAGGACATTCCGCGTTTTAGCAAGATGGGTTTGCGCGTTCGGCCAACTTCTTTTAAAAGGTCGAAGTTCTGCATATTCCGTGTGCCGATTTGGATGACGTCCACCATGAGTTCGAAGGTCTCCACCTGCCGCGGCGCAATAATCTCGCTCACGATAGGGATATGCATCTCCGTACGCACCTTGTAGAGCACATCGATTCCCTGCTTTTCAAGCCCTTGGAACGCATACGGCGATGTCCGCGGCTTGTAGGCCCCTCCGCGAAGCGCCACCGCGCCCGACGCTTTAACCGATTTTGCAATGCTCGAGAGCTGTTCAAAGCTCTCGACCGAACACGGCCCGGCAATGACGGCCAGCGTCTCCGACCCGATCGCCATACCGCCGACGCGTACGACCGTATCCTCTGGATGAAACTTCCTGTTCGCTTTCTTATACGGTTCCTGCACCGGCATCACGCGTTCTACACCCTTTCGAAGCTCGATATTCTCCTTGTCGATCGAAAGCGTGTCTCCCAATACGCCAAGCACCGTGCATCCCACCCCTCTGTTGATTTGTACCTGCATCCCCTTATCGTTCAGTTCTTCCACGATCGGTTTAATCTCTTCATCCGATGCCTCAGGCTTCATGATCACGATCATTTCTTTCTCCCTCCTTATTTTCCGTAAACATAACAAAAACCGCGAAGTCTCACATCGATGAGCCTTCGCGGTTGGTATCCGAAACAGCTTTACCTATTGTGCAGCCGATCCTCCGCTAAAAGCCAACGATGTTTTCCTGCTAAACCAGTAATAGCCGTAGCTAACAAAGTAGCTAAAGCTAATAAACAGGAAAAACATTGTGGCCAGAGCGATCAGCATTACTGCATCCTCCTAGAATTGCCTCAAGTTTATCACTTTATCTTACGAATTACAAGCCCCAATTCATCAAAATTATTCCTCCCTGACAGGTGAGGACATTTCTTTTGCACCTCATAGGATTCGCAATCACAGTTTATACTATTCAGGGAGTTGCCGCCGGGTGCAAAGCAAACGATAACAACATCGTCCCTGAGGTATTCAGAATGGCCGAACGCCTCCTGCGCTTGTGGCGGCAGGAGGCGTTTCTATGTATGGCAAAACGATTTAGAGCACATCATTTGTCTTCGCCCAGCTTGATGCTTCCGTTAATCGTTTGACCGTTCCGCACCAGCGTAAAGCTCACCGTATCGCCCACGCTGTGTTTCTTTTTTATTTCGTTGATCTGCGCTGTTGTTTTAACGGTTTGTCCGTCAAACCCGGTAATGACGTCACCAGCTTTGATCCCTGCAATTTCCGCCCCGCTGAAAGGCTCGACGGATACGACGTAAACGCCCTGGGGCATGTTATACATCGACGCTGTCTGCTCATCGATATCGCGCGTATAGATGCCCAGCTTCGTCCTTCCCGAGACATAGCCTTTGGTCTTCAACGCTTCGATGACCGGTTTTGCGTCGTTGATGGGTATGGCGAACCCCAGCCCCTCAACGCCAACAGCGGATGTTTTTGCGGTGTTTATGCCTATTACCTGCCCATACGCGTTTATCAGCGCGCCGCCCGAGTTCCCCGGGTTTATGGCGGCATCGGTCTGCAAAAGGCGCATGGTCTGTCCGTCGATATCAATATCTCTGTCCAGCGCGCTGATGATACCCACGGTCACCGTATTCGCCAGTTCCCCCAGCGGATTGCCGATAGCCACGGCGAGTTCGCCCACTTTAATCGCGCTGGAATCGCCCAGCGTTGCTGCAGTCAGCCCGTTGGCCTCGATTTTCAAAAGCGCGATATCCGTCTGCGAATCAGACCCGACCACTTTTGCGGTGTACTCCTTGCTGTCCTGCGTGCGGACTGTGATAGAGGACGCGCCGGAAACCACGTGCTCGTTTGTGACAATATATCCGTCAGAGCTGATGATAATACCCGAACCCGCGCCTGTGACCTGTTCGGTGTTGAATCCGCCCTGCCCCGTGGTCACGCCCTGGCTTTTTGTTGAAATGGCCACCACGCTCGGCCCGACCTTCTGCGTTATCTGCGCCACTGTAAGCGTCTGCCCGTCACCAACCGCAACCGTTTTCGTCGAGTCCTCTAGGCTGGTATTCGCACTGTCATTGGATGCTGTATTGTTTTCTGCCGCTGTGCTGCTTTGCACCGTCTGCGCAGGTTGCCCTGCAACGAGCGCACCCGCAACACCGCCAAGCGTTCCTGTTGCGAGGCTGCAGGCAATCACCAGCGCGATAAACCCTCCCTTCCTTTTTTTCGGCGGAGTCGTGGCGCCCGAAGCGCCGTTTATATTGTATTGATAGGGATTTGCACCGGTAGCCGGACCGGGGCTTTCTGTCATTCCCCCCGTATACGGTTCTTTGATTAAGTCTCTTGGCTCCTGCTCCATCACGCCGTTTCTCCTTTCTTTCTTCTGTATTTCTATATATACCCCATTATTTAGGCGTCAAGTTGAAAGAAAACCCTACCAATTTTGAACAAAAATGTACTGATTGTGGCAAAAACTCCTGTATTAACATGAAAAAACATACCCAAATTCCATACATAGTGTGTTTAACTCGAAAACAAAATATGCTACGATGAATAAACACACCGGCTGATAAGGCTTCGGGGCCAGCTAGGAGTTGTTTGCCATGAATCAGAAAAAAGCTTTTGCCGTTATGCTCATTGTATTGGCGATAGTGTTTGCCTTCGTTTTGCATGCCCCAGGTTCCCGTGCGACAGCATCCTTGGGCGCACAGCCCGTTCCGCCCGGGCAGAAGAACGAGACGGTCTATGCCGATACGGACGCAACCGGAAAAGTCAATTCCATCACTGTAAGCGTACATCTCAAAACGCCCAAGGGAGCAGAGAGGCTTGCCGACAGGTCGAACCTTGAAAGCGTTAAATCCATCACGCCGGGTATAAACCCCGTTGTCAAAGGCGAGGCCATCACCTGGCAGGCCGGCGGAGAGGACGTATACTATCAGGGCACAAGCCTTCATGCGCTGCCCGTTGAATGCATATTTTCCTATACGCTGGACGGGAAGGCTATCTCCCCCGGCGATCTTGCGGGCAAAAGCGGCAAGGTAAGCATCAGCGCTAAGTTTACGAACTTCGACCGCCACATGAAACGCATCAACGGCTCATTGGAAGAACTGTTTACGCCTTTTACGATGATCACCATGATCGAGCTGCCTGCGAATCTCTTTTCGGACATCACCGTGGATAACGGCAAGATCATCGACCAGGGCGATACGGTTATGGTCGCCGGATTCGGGCTGCCCGGACTATCTGAAAGCCTGAACATGGATGGCGATGCGCTGGGCATTTCGGATCATTTTACGGTTACGGCTACCGTAAAAGATTTCGCATTGGACGCGATGACCACAATGGCTGTGCCGGGCATGCTTACAGCCGACGATATCGGGAATATGGAGCCGCTCGATTCCTTGCAAAGCGGTCTTAAAGATATAGATAGCGGCGGAAAGAAAATCAGCGATGCGACGAATGCTTACAGCAGCGGCATGTCGGATTTCAACAAGAGCCTTTCGGCATATATCGGCAGTATTGAAGCGCTGCAAAACAAGCTTTCCGAGCTGGCGGACGGTATTGCCGGTATTTCGGATAGCGGCGCCCGCCTGAAGGATGGCGCACAGGCGCTGGCCGAGGCCATTAACACCGCCAACACGGATACGGCCAATCTGAATGATGCAACCGGCCAGATTGATTCGCTTAATGATTTGGCGTCATCGTTAAATGATCTGTCTCAACTGCTTGCGAGCCTGGAACCGCTGAGCAACGCGCTAGCCGCATTATCGCCCGAGGAGCTCGCCTCCATCAATGTGGACCCGGCCATGGTCGCCGCGCTGCAGTCCGCCGTTGCAGCGCATACGGGCCTGGAAACGTCGGCATCTGGCCTGCAGACTCTCGCTTCCCGCTTGCAGGGTTCACTTGATGCGCTTTCGCCTTTTCTCGATTCGCTTCCCGCGCTCAGCAAAAACACGCAGGATATCGCCGATGGACTCAGCCAGCTCTCCGAAGGCCTTGCGCAGCTCAAAAAGGGCGCCGCAAAGCTGTCCGGCGGTCTGGATACGCTTGCTTCAAACGGCGAGGCTTTAAGCAAGGGTTCACAGTCGTTGACTGATAACGCTGCGGATATTGCATCGGGCATGGAGCAATACAGCCGGGGCGTACATGATTTCAGCCGGGGCGTCAACGGGTCCGTCGATGATTTAAACGCGAGAAAGGACGCGGTACTGGCTTTGGGCGAGGCATACAACAATTTTTCCTTATTGCCTGACGGCTGCACCGGCTCGGTCCGGTTCGTATTCACGACAGAGCCTGTCAAATCCTTTGAATAACAGAACTTGGCAAAAATCCATAAATGAAAAACAAGCCGGCATCGTCTGAACATGTCCCCGCTTGTCTGAACTGTTTTTGCTATGGGCTCCCCGATTCACGCCAGGGCAGGCGTAAAACTGAAACACGTGCAGTAAATGAAAAAGAGCAACGCCATTGTTAAAATTATTTTCGTTTTTATATTTTTGCAGATACAGGTTTTCATGAACAACGCCTCTCTTTAGCAAAAACTCCCGATGCTAATATGTACCCGCAAAGCACACAATAAAAACACGTATTTCAAGGCGTTTTTTCATTATTTTCGCCCCTTCTCATTCAACGCTCTTGAGGGATTCCACCATATTGATGCGGCGGATCCTGCGCCGCATGACCACGTTTACCATTTCCGAAAAAGCCATGGTCAGAACGGCCGCAAATATATAGCTCGTAAACTCGATTTCTCGCACGAACATGGCGTTGCCAACCTCTATCGAGTTTGTCACCAGATAATGCATCCACACGCCCAGGAAAAGGCCCGCCGCCGCTCCGATCACAGTGAGGAACCTGTTCTCCCGGTAGATATACTGATACGTCTCCCTGTCGTAGAACCCGAGGAGCTTGAGCGTGGCCAGTTCCCTTTCCCTTTCCGCGATGTTGATATTCGTCAGATTGAACATCACCACGAACAGCAGCACGGCCGAAGATACGATCAAAACCCATACAACGGAATTAATCGTCGTGACCATGTCTTTGAGCGTATCCTTGAATTTCGATATGCTCACCACCATGGCCACCCGCTCGTCCAAGAGCAGTTCTTTCGCTATCGCATCCCCTTTTTCGTCGTCGCTGACGCCAAGCCTGAACTGGTTGAACGGCATAGGTTTATCGAAAACTTTCCGGTAATACGCGTCGTTCATATAAACGTAATGAAAAATATAGTTCTCGGTTATGCCCGATACCTTTGCCTTGTATTCCTTTGAATCCAGCGTAAAGACCAAGGTATCGCCGGTTTTCAGTTTCAGGGCGTTTGCGATCTTCTGCGTGATGACGGCGCCTTCGTCGGTGAGTTTCAGCGGACGGTCCTCCGTCTTCAGGCTGATCATCTTGGAAAACGTATTTTCGTCATAAATACCGTTTAAATACGCGGAATAGACCTTGCCGTTTGCGGGATTTGTGATCTCTATCCCCTGCTCATACGCAAACAGCACGCTGTCAATATCCGGCCGTTTCGGAAGGCTGTCCGACAAGGCCTTGTTCTCGGACGGCGTCTGGTTCTTTGCCAGATAGCCGGTCATATCGTAGTGCCATAATTCGCCGAACTGTTTATCGTACATCCCCAGAACCGAATCCTGCAACCCAAAACCGGTAACCAGAAGCGCGCAGCTTCCCGCGATACCGATCACGCTCATGAAGAACCTCGGCTTGTACCTGAAAAGGTTGCGCAGCGTGACTTTACGGGTAAACGACAGCCGCTTCCAGATGATTCGAATACGCTCCAAAAAGATGCGTTTGCCCTTGCGCGGGGCCCGCGGCCGCATGAGTGCTGCGGGCATTGCCCGCAGTTCCTTTTTGCACGCCAGCAGCGTTGCGAGCGCAGTGCTGCCCACCACCGCCAAAACGGCAATCACCGCCTGCAACGTATTGAGCACCGGCGCATAGGAGGTAATCGAGTACACAACGCCGTAGGACGACAGGATCAGCGGCGGGAAGAACTGATACCCTATGATGACACCGGCCATGCCGCCTATGAGGCTTGCGCCGATTGCATAGGCCAAGTATTCGGAAATGATCAGGCCCGTACCGAACCCGAGCGCCTTTAAGGTTCCGATCTGCACACGCTTTTCCTCTATCATGCGCGTCATGGTCGTCAAGCTGACCAGCGCCGCAACAATAAAGAATATCAGCGGGAATACCTGTCCGATGGTATCGAGGCTGTCGGCGGCGTCCTTGTAGTTTGCGTAGCTTTCGTTGTTCTTTTCCCTAAGGTTGACCTTCCATGCATCCTTTTCGTTGTCGTCGAGTTTTTCGATGCGTTGTTTGACCGTGTCGACCAGCGCTGCGTATTCTTTGCCGAAGCAATCGAGTTCCTTTGCGCCCGCGACCTTTACGTCAATGGTCGAGTAGCTCGCAAAGAGCTTTGCCGTCACGGGAAGTTTTGGCCCCAGCGCCTTTATGATATTTCCCGAAACATAAACAAAACCGCCGCTTTTGCCGTTCCCCAGCGTACTGTTGCCGCGGCTGTACGAAATATACAGCGGCGAATCCGCGATTCCGACGATCTGGAGATCACGTGCTGTTCCGTTGTTGGAGAATGCAACCACGTCCCCGATGCCGATGTCGGTCGAAAGCGTTATCCTGGAATCTATGATGCATTCAAAATCGTTTGCAGGCAGCCTGCCCGCTGCTACCTCCAGCCGGTTCAGCCATACGTCCGGCTGCGTGTCGATATCCGCGTCGGGCAATTTGATAACGGCGGGCTTCCCGTTCCATTCGGGGTCCGTCTGCCTGATGGGCATCGAACGGAGCGTTATGGCGATCTCGGTTTTTGACCCGTCCTGCTCGTACTGCATCATCGCATCGCCGGTCATGCCCGGCTGCACTGTGTCAACACCTTCCACAGCGCGTATGGCGTCAAGGTCGTTTTCCGACAGGCTGCCATAGGAAACGATCATGATGTCCGCCATATCGTGCCCGTCGAAATATGCGTCCGCCGACGATTTCATGGACGGACCCGAGCTCCTTACGCCCACAAAAAAAGCAACACCCACCATGGATATGATGAGGATCGAAAGAAAGCGCGCTTTTGTGCGCCATATTTCCCTGAAAAGGTTTTTTATCAGCGTTTCGTTCATGCTACCACTCGATGCTTCCCACTAAAGCAGGGTTCTCGTTGATGCGTATATCGCTTGCCTTTCCGTTTTTGATCCTGATTACGCGGTCGGCAATGGGCGCAATGGCTAAATTGTGCGTGATCACAATAACGGTCATGCCCCGTTTCCTGCAGGTTTCCTGAAGGAGGTTAAGTATCTGCTTGCCCGTGACATAGTCGAGCGCGCCCGTCGGCTCGTCGCAGAGCATGAGCTTCGGGTTCTTGGCAAGCGCGCGCGCAATGGCAACGCGCTGCTGCTCGCCACCTGAAAGCTGTGCGGGAAAATTGTTTTTCCGCCCGGACAGGCCAACCTCGTTGAGAATGATGTCAGGGTCCAGCGGATTATCGCAGATCTGCGACGCAAGCTCGACGTTTTCCAGGGCGGTCAGGTTGTGCACCAGATTGTAAAACTGGAAGACGAAGCCGATATCGTGCCTGCGGTACTGCGTCAGCCTGCGGGCATCGTATCCGCTTACCAGCTCGCCGTCGATTGTCATGCGTCCGCCGTCGCACGTATCCATGCCGCCGATGATGTTGAGCACCGTCGTCTTTCCGGCCCCGCTCGGCCCCGCGATGACCACGAACTCGCCCTTTTCAACCGAGAAGCTTATTTTGTCAACCGCATGGATAAGGACTTCGCCCATACGGTATGTTTTTTGGACTTCCTCCAGTTCAATGAACGCCATAGGCTGATATCCTCTCACTGAAAACCTTTCTCATAATCATAATATGGTTTTAATCCATTTACCATAAAAATCGATAAAAAAGCGGGGCCGTACTCCGCATTATCGCAGTTACGGCCCCGCTCCAATTTAACCATTCTATATCCTGAATTCCAGGTCGGCTTCCGTTGCCAACAGCACCATTTCCTTCGTTACGCAGGGCATGAGCGCGGTGACCACCAGCACCGGCGGTTCCACCTGCATCACGCAAAGGTCGGTGACGACGGTCTTCACCACGCCCGTGGCAGTGAGCGGCAAACGGCACCGCCTGAGCACCTTTGACGCGCCGTCCCTGTTGCAGTGCGTCATGCCCACGATGACCCTTTTCGCGCCGGTGCACAGGTCCATGGATCCGCCTATCCCGTGCGAGCGCACGCCCGGGATGTCCCAGCTCGCAATCCCGCCGTACTGGTCCACCTCCAGCGCGCCCAGCACGGCCACGTCCAGGTGGCCGCCCCTGATCAGCCCGAAATCTGTCGCGCTGTCCAGGAAAACCGCGCCCGGCAAGGCCGTTGCATATTCTCCTCCCGCGTCGATAAGATCGCGCGAGCGCGCCTCAGGCTCCGGCTCGGGACCGATGCCCAGTATCCCGTTGTCCGAATGCAACAGGATGTCCACGCCATCCGGCACGAAACGCGGAACCAGAGTCGGGATGCCTATGCCAAGGTTTACGACCTCTCCGTCGCATAGCAACTGCGCGATGCGGCTCGCGATCAACTCCTTCGTATTCATGCGGCGTCACCTGCCTTTACCAGCGCGTCGACCAGTATGCCGGGCACGTCGACCGTCTCCGGATCGAGCACGCCCACCGACACGATCTCGTCCGCCTCGGCAACTACGTAATCTGCGGCCATCGCCATCCACAGCGTATAATTATGCGCGGTGCCCCTGAGCGCCAGATTTCCCCGTTCATCGGCCACTGCGCCGTGAATAATAGCGACATCAGCTTTGAGCGGCATCTCAATCAGATATGTTTTCCCTTCCAGTTCGATGGTGGGTTTGCCTTCGGCATACAGCGTGCCCAGCCCGACGTCGGTAATCACCGCTCCAAGGCCGCAACCGCCCGCGCGTATCTTCTCCACAAAGGTGCCCATGGGATACACATCGGATTCTATCCTGCCTTCCATGATCATCCTGACCGTTACCGGATTGCACCCTATATAGGAATTGATTACTTTTTTGACCAGTCCGCTACCCATCAGTTCCGGCCCCGCCGTGCGTTCGTTTCCCGAATCGCTGCTGATGATGCATAACCCGTCCGCGCCGTGCCTGACCAGCGCCCGGATCAGGCAATCGGGCGATCCGCTTTGCAAAAAACCCCCAATCATAATGGATGCGCCCGGTTTAACGGGCGCAAGCGCCTCCTGTGCAGACATGATTTTCTGCTTCAACCTTATGCTACCTCCGCAAACTTTTGATAATATGCCAGACTCTTGCCTTGCCCTGCGTCCAAAGCCGTCTTGTTGCATCCTTGTCCATTATACAGATGCACTGTGTGTTTTGCAATTCTTTACCTGTCTGCCCTTGATTGCATAAAACTTTCCATAAATTTGAAAAATATCTCATTGACGAATCTGCCGCATCCATCTATAATAATGTATCATGTGAGACACTATTGCGGGAGGGCCCATGGTTTCAGCCGATAAAAACTTCATGGATCTTTTGAAGTCCATCGATCTTTTCCGTGGCGTGGACTCCGATGTCCTGCAGGATATGCTCAGCGACAGCCGTGCGGAAATGCTGCGTTTCGAGAGCGGCCAGATCATCTACAGCAAAAACCATTACCGCAGGAGCCTTGGCATTTTGCTCTCAGGCAAGGCCGAAGTGCGTAAAAAAAGCGCGGGACATACGGTCATACTCAACCGCCTGACCCCTCCATGCCTTTTCGGGGCCGCCATTCTGTTTCAGGATGACGAAGAGTATGTGTCCGAAGTCCTAGCGCTGGAACCGTCCGCAATCCTGTTCATACGGCAGGACCTGCTGACGGAATGCATGCGCCGGAATTTCACGCTGGTCGAGAACTATCTGGCGTTTTTATCGCAGAGGATACGTTTTTTAAACCGGAAAATAGACAGCTTTACGCAAGCCAGTGCCGAAAGCAGGCTGGCCTGGTACCTGCTGGACATCTCCGAGGGAGAAACCGCGGTTTATTTTCCGGTAAGCCTGAAAAACCTCGCTAAAGTGCTGAACCTCGGCCGCGCCTCCCTCTACCGCGCGCTGGATGCGCTCACCGAATCGGGGCTGATCGAGCGCAACGGGAAACATATCCGCATCCTCAACAAGGCCGGACTGCAGTCTTTATGTCAATAAAGCATTACAGTATATCATTTCAAAAAAAATGGAAGGTGGTAATTATGAAAAAAAGGACTATTGTACTGTTCACAGCACTCGTTCTGATACTGGCGCTCGTAGCAGGCTGTACAGCCAACCAGACCGCTCCCTCTGCAACCCCTGCGGCAGCAAAAACAAAGGTGAACGTTGCGGCGCTCATCGGCCCGACCGGCATGGGGCTTGCCAAAATAATGGATGATATGAATAAGGGCACGGCGAAAAACGATTATACGTTCAATCTCACCGGTGCCCCGGACGCTATTGTTGCGAAGATCACCACGGGAGAGGTTGACATTGCAGCCGTACCCACGAACCTGGCCGCATCCCTGTATAACAAGACCAACGGAAAAGTCCAGTTGCTCGCGATCAACACGCTGGGCGTGCTGTACGTTGTTGAAAACGGCAATACGGTAAAATCGCTTGCCGATTTGAAAGGCAAAACGGTTTACGCGACCGGGCAGGGCGCAACGCCCGAATACGCGCTGGATTACATTCTTTCCAAAAACGGCATCGACCCCGAGAAAGATGTGAACATCGAATACAAGGCCGAGCATTCCGAACTTGCCACACTGGTTTCGTCGGGCAAGGTAAATCTCGCCATGCTTCCCGAGCCGTTCGTCACCACGGTCACGCAGAAGAACAAAAATGTCCGTGTCGCGCTGAACCTTACAAAAGAATGGAACGGCATCAAAGGCAACGAGCAAAGCGAACTCGCGATGGGCGTCATGATCGTTCGCAAGGATTTTGCAGAGCAAAATCCGCAGGCTTTAAAAGATTTCCTCGCAGAGTACAAGGCCTCCACCGAGTATGTAAACGGCAATGTCAAAGAAGCGTCGGCCCTTATCGAGAAATACGGTATCCTCACATCTGCGGCGCTGGCGGAAAAGGCCATTCCCAACTGCAACATCGTCTATGTGGACGGCGAAGCCATGAAAACGATGCTGCAGCCTGTCCTGAATGTCCTTTTTGCGGCAAACCCGAAATCTGTAGGAGGCAAACTCCCGAATGAGGCGTTCTATTACATCGCCAAATAATTTTAGGAAACGCATACTCAGAAAAACTATGATCGCCGTCATATGGCTGCTTATCTGGTATGCCGTGTACGGTATAGTCGGGCAGGAGATACTCGTCGTATCTCCTGCTCAGGTACTTGCGCGTCTTTTTGAGCTTGCCGGACAAAGCGCTTTCTGGGCCTCTACGCTCGCATCGCTCGGAAGGATCGTGCTGGGCTTCCTGCTGGCCGTGGTCGCAGGCATCGTCGTTGCCGTACTGGCCAGGATGTCCTCTTTCGTACACGATCTTTTTTATCCCGTCATCCGCGTCATCCGCGCAACGCCGGTCTCGTCGTTCATCATCCTTGCGCTGATATGGCTCAATACCGGCAGTGTCCCCGTTTTCGCAGCCTTTTTGATGGTCTTTCCCATCATCTGGGAGAACGTGTACAAAGGGATACAGAACACCAGCATGAAGCTTCTGGAGATGGCTAAGGTCTTCCGTTTCAGCCCCTCCAAAACGCTCAAACGCATTTACATTCCCTCGGTCATGCCGTATTTCGTCGCCGCCTGCAATATCGGCATTGGCCTTGCCTGGAAGGCGGGCATTGCGGCCGAGGTGCTGGGTGTCCCCAAGCACTCCATAGGAACAGAACTCTATAGCGCAAAAATATATCTGGAGACAACCGACGTGTTTGCGTGGACCGCCGTGGTCATCATCTTAAGTTTTATATTGGAAAAAGGCTTTATGCTGCTGCTCAAAAGGGCAGGCCAAAAATACAATGTGCGTGACTGACACGCCTATCGGGAGAATCTATGGCTGTCATATTGGATAAAATCTCAAAATCATTCGGCGATGAAAAAGTGCTTTCGGATTTTTCTGTTGAATTGCCCGATTCGGGCTGCGTGTGTTTTTTCGGGCCGTCGGGGAGCGGGAAAACGACGCTCTTCAACATCCTGGCCGGTATCGTGCTTCCGGACTCCGGTTCGGTTACGTTCACGGACAACCAAAAGGTATCGTTCGCCTTTCAGGAGGACCGGTTGCTGCCCTGGATAAGCGCGTCCGATAACGTCGAGCAGGTTATAGGCGGCAATGATGCGCATGAACGCGCGGTGGATTGGCTTAAACGCGTGGGACTGACGGAATCTGCCGAGAAGCTCCCCTGTGAACTGAGCGGCGGCATGCGCCAGCGCGTCGCGCTTGCGCGCGCGCTGGCCTACAACGGCGATGTGCTTTTGCTGGACGAACCGTTCCGCGGCATCGACGCGCAGGCGAAGGAAACGCTTTTTACGCTGCTGGAAAAAGAAAAGCTCAACCGCTTGCTCGTACTCGTAACGCATTATCCCGAGGAAGCGCTGCGCCTCGCCGACACGGTCCATGTCATCACCGGCCCGCCCGTGCAGATCACGGACACAATCGAATTAATCGACGAAAAACGCAATGATGCGGACTTTATGGTTTCGGCACGCGCCCGTTTGGGCACGCATCCGTATTCTTCGGAAGAATAAGAATAACCCGCAAACCTATTTTACCATAGAAAAACCGCCCTACGGGCGGTTGGCGGCTATGTCGTTTTTTATCGACTCTTTACTCTTCTTTTTTCTGTTCCGCCCGTTTCCGGGCGAAGAAATCCTTCAAAAGCGCGGCGCACGTGTTTTCCAGCACGCCGCCCTCCACTCCCGGATGGTGGTTGAATTTCTTTTCTCCCGGCAGGTCATAAAGCGTTCCGCAGCAGCCCGCTTTCGGGTCATACGCGCCGAAGCAGACGCGGTCCACGCGCCCGTTGATGACAGCCCCTGCGCACATGGCGCAGGGCTCCAGCGTGACGTAGAGCGTGCAGCCAATCAGGCGCCAGTGCCCGATCACTTTTGCGGCCTCGCGAAGCGCCAGCATTTCGGCGTGCGCCGTAGGGTCGCCCGTTGTCTCCCGAAGATTATGGCCGCGCCCGATGACGCGGCCTTCAAAAACCACGACGGCGCCTATGGGGATTTCGTCCAGCGCCAGCGCTTTTTCCGCCTCTGCTATAGCTTCCTTCATATATGCTTCGTCAAGGCTTCCGCTCATTTTTGCCTCCGTTTCCCGTTTCCCGCAATATTCCGGTCATGTCCACCGCTCTTTTGACCATTTGCGTGAGCATGCCCACAAAGAGCCCCGTCGGCACGGCTACGGCCGTCATAACCGGCAGATACCCGAAGACATAGCCGCTTTGCAGTATCAGCGCCGCAACAAAAAGCTGTCCGACATTATGGAAGAACGCGCCGGCAGCGCTAATGCCGTACAGGCTCAAGCGTTCTTTTAAATACCTGTAAAAAATCCACATCACCAGCGTGCTCAACAGGCCGCCGGCGAGACTGTAGGCCAGACTTACCGCCTGACCCCAGACAACGGATGTCAGCAGGCACCTGAGTACCACAACGATAAAGGCGTCGCCCGCCCCCAGCGAAACTAGCGCGAACAGCGAAAATACGTTTGCAAGGCCCAGTTTCACGCCCGGCAGCCCGGAAATGAGCACGGGCACCAGCCCCTCGATATAATGCACCGCGGAGGCCATTGCGACGAGCAGCGAAAGGAGCACCATGCGCCTCACCTTGTTCATGCCCTTCGTATACCTCCTAATATGTCATGCCGTCAAGCGCGGCATTTTTTGCTTCCAGCCGGACAACCACCCTGTTGGGCAGGCACACGATCTGCTGGTTCGCTTGGCTGATGCTGCCCGCGTGAACGCATACCTGATTGTAACAGTCCGACCATTCCATATGTACCTTTCCGTCTTTTATCACAACCCTGTTGTGCGCATCTGCCCAAAATGTATCGGTCCCGTTAAGAGGCGTCATGAGGACCTGCTGCCCGTCTTTCTGAACCACGACATACACCGTGTCACCAGCGGGAGAAGCCGAGAACGCCCACCACAAAAGAGCGGCAATGACCAGAAGAGCCGCAAAAATTGCAATATCACCCTTTTTCATTGCAGCACATACTCCTTTGAGACGATCTCCACCTTGTCCCTGATTCCCGGCGTTGTGTACACCTTTTTATCGTCCGTCACAATAACCGCTTCCGTCCCCTCAACGGACTCCACCAACGCCAGGCCCTTCTCCACGCCAAGCACGAATACCGCGGTGGACAAGGCATCCGCCTCCGTAGAATTCCCTGATATGATTGTCGCGCTTATTACACCATTTTTTGCGGGATACCCCGTCGCGGTATCGAAAATATGGTGATACCGCACCCCGTTCACCTCAAAATAGCGTTCGTAGTCGCCGGACGTCACGACAACCTGATCTCTGACTGAAAGCACGGCGTAGTAACCGCCCTCTTCCCGGGCGCGCGGGTCACGGATGCCGATGCGCCACGGCTGTCCGTCCGGCCGGTTCCCGATGGCCACAACGTTCCCGCCAAGATCCAGAATCGCGCTCTTAACACCCTTTTCTTTGAAAATACGCCGGGCTTCATCCGCCGCGTAGCCTTTTGCAATACCGCCAAGGTCCACGCCCATACCCGTCTGAATAGCGGCGGTCCGGGTTTTTGCGTCAAGTCCCACTTTTTTATAGTCCACGAGAGCGCGCGCCTTTTCGATTTCCCTCGCGGCAGGAACTATCTTTGCCTTTGTATCGTCGTCAATCCCCCAGAGCCTGCTCAGCGGAAGGACCGTGGGATCAAACGCCCCTTTGGACAGTTTTGCCATTTCCAGCGCTTTCTTCAGAACATAAAAAACGTCCGATGTAAGCTTGTTCGTCCCCTTTGTGTTCAGTGTATCGATTTCTGTACCCGCTTTTTTGGCGCTCATTTCGGATTCAATCTGTGCGATTCGGTCAAACGCGGCGCTCAGTGCGTCGTCCGCATCTTTTTGATACGACGTGAGCGTTATCACCGTCCCCAGCATGAACTTTGTCTGCGTGGCGGTTTCCGCCCCGTCCCCTGTTTGGCAGCCTGCCAATAATGAGATAACAGTCAATAGAAAAATAATGAACGCGGGTTTTCGTCTATCGTTTTTCATGCAAGCATGTCTCCCTCAATGTCATCCTCCAACGCACAGGTTTCTTCTATCTCGACCGCCCGCAGCTTCCGGTCGATCCTGCGCGTTTTCTGTTGTGCGCTCTCCATAGTATTCACCGCTTCCTGCAGCTTCTTCCTGGTCTTGTCTAGTATCACCGCAAATTCTCCAAACTCTTTTTTGCACTCACCCAAAAGCTGCCACACTTCGCTGGAGCGTTTCTCGATTGCAAGCGTCCTGAACCCCATCTGCAGGCTGTTCAAAAGCGCAGTGAGCGTGGACGGTCCGGCGACTGACACGCGGTAATCCCGCTGCAGCGTTTCGAGAAACCCGTTCCTGCGCACCACTTCGGCATACAGCCCCTCCGTGGGCAGATACATGATCGCAAAGTCGGTCGTGTACGGCGGATGGATATACTTCTCCATGATCAGTTTGGCCTGCGCTTTTAAAATGCTTTCAAGCTGTTTCACCTGAAGCTCCACGGCGGCCGCATCGCCGTCCCTCGCGGCCTCGGCCAGGCGCAGATAGGCTTCCTGCGGAAATTTCGCGTCGATGGGGAGGAAAACGACTGTCCCATCCTCGTCTTTACCCGGCAAGCGTATGGCGTATTCTACGCGCTCGGCCGCACCCGGCCTGACGGCAACGTTGCACGCGTACTGGGAAGGCGCGAGCATCTGCTCGAGCAGCGCGCCAAGCTGTATCTCGCCCCATGTGCCGCGCACCTTCACGTTGGAGAGCACGCGCTTGAGGTCGCCCACGCCCTCGGCCAGCGCCTGCATCTCGCCCAGGCCGCGGTATACCTGTTCCAGCCTTTTGCTTACCAGCTCAAAGGACTGGTTGAGGCGGCTCTCCAGCGTGGTCTGGAGCTTTTCATCCACGGTCCGGCGCATTTCATCAAGGCGTTTCGCGTTCTCGTCGGACATTGCTTTCACGTTTCTTTCGAGGGTCAGGCGCATTTCATCCAGCTTTTGCTGGTTTAAACGCACCATCTCGACGAGCTGCATGCTCATACCTTTCAGGCTGTTTTGCTGCGTATCGCTCATCCGCCCCATGTCCGCCGACAGCATCCGCATCATGCGCGCCATTTGCGCGTTGATCTCGTCACGCTGCATGGAAAACTGCGCAAGGTTGTCCTGCATGGAGCGGTGCAACTGCGCGGACAGCGCCTGCTCCATGCTTACTATACGGTGTTCGGCCGGGCCGGACGCCTTCGAGAGACGCCGCCAGAGCAGGAACACGAAAATACACAGGACAACGGACACCGCACATAAAACATAAATCGCCAATGATTCCATTTCAAACACCCCGAAGCGTTGAAGCCGGGAGATATTTCCCGTGCCATACCCGGCATCCTTCGCAATATCCATACATTTCATTTGCATCCATCCCGTAGTATTTTATCACCAAGGCCTCTAAAACAAAAGCCCTGTTCCACAACAGGGCTTGACGGCTATTACGCAGGTTCTTCAGCCATTCTTAACGCGCTTCATCAGCTTCACCAGTTCATACCACATTGTCGCAATAATCGCAATGCCCACCGCCAAAAGCAACTGAGCAAAAGACAGCGGATAGAGTTTTAAAAATTGATGCAATGGCGTATAGATCATAACGAGCAGCAGGATAAGCGGACCGGCGCTTACGAGCCATATAACCTTGTCTTTGACCAGCCGTCTGAATGAATGAAAGAATAAGTCGTGGTTCGAGCTGTTTACCTGCACGAGCAGTATATTGCTGATCAATATGACAGCCATGCCCATCGTGCGCGCAAACGCCGGATTCATGGGGTCATTCAGGATGTTTAAATAATACGTCCCAAACGAGGCGGCAAAGATCATGAGGCCCTGGGCAATACTTTTTGCCAATATATGCATATTCAGTATCTTCTCATTCCGTTTGCGCGGCGGGCGGTCCATGATGTTCTTTTCCGCAGGCTGGCGTTCAAGGGCAATCGAGCACGTCGGGTCGATGACCAGTTCGAGCAAAACGATGTGCAGGGGAAGCAGCATCAACGCGGCTGCCGTGATCCCCAGCATAGGCGCAAGCAACGAAGCAAGCGCGATAGGTATGTGTATGGTGAAAACATACCCTACAGCCTTTTGGATATTGTCAAATATCCTTCTGCCGTCCTTTACGGTGTCCACGATCGTCGAGAAATTGTCATCGAGCAGGATGAGGTCGGCCGCCTCCCGCGAAACCTCCGACCCGCGCTTGCCCATTGAAATACCGATGTCCGCATATTTCAGGGCAGGCGCATCGTTGACTCCGTCGCCTGTCATCGCGACGACCTCGCCGTTTTCCTTGAACGCTTTGACGATGCGCATCTTATGCTCCGGCACGACCCGGGAAAATATGCTCACGTCGCGGATCTTTTCGCGCAGCTCCTCGTCTGTCATTTCGCTGATTTCGTTGCCCGTTATGATCTTCTGACACCCCGGCATTCCGATCTGTCTTGCGATAGACGTTGCGGTATTTCCGTTGTCACCGGTGATCATCACGACGCGTATGCCCGCTTTGACACACTGTTGGATATCTTCCTTTACGGACTCCCGCGGCGGATCGGCGAGCCCGACAAGTCCGCAAAACTCCAATGCACATTCCTGCAATGTCCCGGGCGCCTCGTCTTCACTCTCTATTCTCATTTCCCCGACCGCAATAACGCGCAGGCCTTCGTTCGACATTTCAAGAATTTTTTCGTGCACTACCCTGCGCTCGGCATCGGACATTTTGCAAAGGGGCAGTATGCTTTCCGGCGAACCCTTGGCGGCAACCACCACTTCCGTTTCCCGCTTCCACACATGCCCCATCATTTTGCTCTCATTGGTAAACGGGTACTCGAGCAAGAGTACGCCCGCAAAAAGCTGTTCTTTTAAAACATTGCGGCTTTCACAATAGGAAAGCATCGCCTTTTCCATGGGATCATAGGCTGCGGTTTCACATGCCATACCCATCACTCTGCACAGATTGTCAGCGTCGCCATCCTTTGCCCAGATTTCGCGCACGGTCATTTGATTCATGGTAATCGTGCCGGTCTTATCGACGCAAAGCACGGAGACCGCGCCCAGCGTCTCCACCGAAGGAAGCCTTCTGACAAGCGAATGCTTTTTTGCCAGACGCCAGGCTCCCATCGAGAGGAAAACCGTGAGAATGACGGGGAATTCCTCGGGGATCATGGCCATAGCCAGGGTGATGCCCGACAAAATGCTTTCGATGATCCGGTCCTTAAAGATGAGCTCCGGGAGGTTCAGATACGTTATCCCGCTGACCAGTGCAAAAAGCACGGCGGCAATACCGGCGCACAGCTTGACGAGCTTGCCCGTCTGCTTTTCCAGCGGCGTCGGCCTATCCGGCGCCTCGGCAACGTCTTTGCCGATCTTGCCGTATTCCGTCATCGGGCCGATTTTTTCCACAACTACTTCGGCCAGGCCCTGCGTCACCAGCGTCCCCGCGTAGCAGGTGTCGCGCCGCCAATAGTCCCTGCTGTCATGCTCGGCCTGATCCACGGTGACTTTCCATACGCCCTCCGGCTCGCCTGTGAGCAAGGATTCGTCCACGCAAAGGTCGCTTGCTTTAACAATCCTGCCGTCAGCCGGAATCTTTACGCCTTCTGAAATAAGCATCAGATCGCCCGGAACCAGATCGGCGCTGTTGATCGTTTTTTCTACGCCGTCGCGGATTACCTTCACGCGGGGTGCGGATAAGTCCTTGAGCGCATTAAGCGTTTTATCGGTTTTCCATTCCTGAAAAATGTCGATGCTGATAACGCCTGAAACAAAAACGAGCATGATAATCCCGTCGCGAGGCTCGCCGAGTATGAAATAGATCGCAGCGGCTATGATCAGCAAAAGAAACATGGGCTCAGCTACAACTTCAAAAATTTTACGCAGGAAACTCTCCTTTTTCCGGGGGGTAAGTTCATTCCTGCCGTATTTTTTCTGCAGTTCTTTTGCCTGTTCACTCGTCAGGCCCCAGGGTGTTAGGTTGTTCAAATGCATAGAACACTCCTCCATCATGATGCCTCTCCGGCATTCATTATGATAGCTCTAGGGCAATGCATTTATCATGTTTCCGCGGATAAAAAAACACCTGCGGAAACATTGTTCTGTCCCACAGGCATGTAAGATTTGACCTGCTGCCACTTTTGGCCCGGCTGCATGGACCGGCATAAGCCCATCGCCTGATCAGTTTGTACTGTAGTACATGCAGTGCAAAGAGATAAGGAATTTTAACATTGAGGAAAGATCTCTGTCAAGTGAAAGATTTGATGCATCAAGGAGGATTTTGGGGAGGAATGCAGATTCTAATCACAATGTGTTATCTTGCCGGTGACGGCAATGTTTTTGCACTCTCAGGCTGCATCAGGCGTTATATTTTTCATCGACTTCGGCGATATAGGGCAAATTGCGCATATACCCCTTTATGTCCATGCCATACCCGGCAAGCGATACATCGGGGACCTTGAATCCGCTGTACGCTACCGGTATGTTCACCAGCCTTTGCGCGGGATTGTCCAGCAGCGTGCAGATCTTGATGCTGGCAGGCTTCCTGGACTCCATGTTCTGGATGAGATACCCTATCGTCAGCCCTGTTCGGATAATATCCTCGATGACCAGTACGTGCCTTCCCGTAATATCCGAATCCAGGTCCTTGGTGATGCGCACTATGCCGGTCTGGTTGGTCGTTCCGGGGTAGAGGCCTATGGACATGAAGTCGATCTCCACCGGGATGTCGATCTTTCTTGTGATGTCGGCCAGAAAGATAAACGTTCCCTTAAGGATGCTGATAAGCAGAAGATCCTTCCCTCTGTAATCCTCGCTGATCTTTTTACCCAACTCCGCGACTTTATCCATAATTTCCGTTTCGCTAAAAACGATCCTCTTTATCTTCGGCGTATCCATTTATGCTTCTTCACTTCCTATCACATCTCCGAACCTTCTCAGCAGCGCATGAAAATCCTTTTTGTAAACGATCTTTACATTAATGCCGGGATACAATTCCCTGAGCTTTCTCACTTTTTTGTTTTTGATGGTGACATATTTCTGGTTCATCGTGGTGATTTCAATGTACGTATCAAATTTGGGCAGGTAAAAATCAGGACTGAACGCCATGGTAACATTTCCCTCGGCGTCCCACTCAACGGGGAACGTCTTGGGCTCATACTTCCAGTCGATATTATACATGTCCAGAATCTTTGCAAATTCGCTTTCGGCTGGATGCCTGAAAACGCAATTCTGTATTTCGTTTTTTGATATGTCCGTTTCCGTTTGATTCTCCTGCCGCAGGCGTACCCTTTCTTTTACCATGGAACAAACCAGTTCCACACATTCATCGGCGCCGACAGCATCCGTATTGACGGTCAAATCATAAAGCGTGGGGTCGGCCCAGTCCACGCCATACAGTGTCGCAATATAACGTTTATGCTTTTTATCGGTTGTAAAAAGGATGCTTTCGGCCTCTGTGTCGCCGATGCCGAATTGCTTTTTGATGCGGTTGATTCTCGTCTGAAAGGAGGCGATGATCCTGATGTTTGTGGCATCCTGATGGGAAGAAAAAATGACCTGCGCGCCCATGCCGATTATGATCGCGGGTGTATGCTGTGCAAACGCTATCAGCCGCTGTTCGATATATTCTTTGAAGCTGACGCCGTCTTCCATCTGGTTTAAAAAAAATTTCGGGCTTTCAGCAAGCATGCGCCGCACATAGTCGTTAGTGTTTTCGGGAAGCCATTCGTTTATGATCCTGTCCCGTACAATGAGTTCCATATCCAATTTACGGGACAACGATGCAGCTATTTCGTCGCCCAAACTGCCTATCTGCCTCGAAATTGTAACGATCGACAATCCTATCACCTTCCAAATTCCTATGGATATTTTATATCATAGAGGCTAAAAATAACAGGATGATTTATATTTTTATTCAATAATTTAATCAATCATTCAAAATAATAAGCATTACGGTGCTTTTATCAGGATATTTTGGCATTTTAATGCTATTTGAATGTTTTTTGCATTTGTTCTTATTGTAATGGGTGTGTAAAATGAAAACAAGCTCCAGGGATAACCTAAGAAGCAAAACAAACGGAGCAGGAAAGCACCGTATGATGAATACGGGAGAAGGTTTGGCGAACGAAAGGTCCACATTAGTGGAAACAGTTCCCTATACCGGAAGAGCCAGTGATAGCGGAATGAGAAAGTATGAACGAAAGGTTCATAGGAGTAACAGGAAGTTAGAGTTGGTTCGGAAGATGAAACGGCCTTGAGCGGACTGCAAAGGGATGTTAGCTTCAATAAAGATTCTCTGGAGCTTTCTATTTGCTCCGAGACTATCCCTAAAACGCGTACAGCCTGCATTTTTTTTGCAGGCTGTTTTATTTTGCTTTAATTATCCCCGCATATATGCATTGGCAACATCCGTAAAACCGTAATCTTTTAAAGCCTTGTATACAATTTGCCTCAAATCACTGTGTACAACCACTTCGTTATGCTCGCGTTTCACGGTTTCCAGAACCTCTTTGCTTATCGTATTGATATCGCTTGAATTCAATGATTCATCAACCTCATCGGAAACCCGCCCAATCACCAGCTTAATCTTTTCGATATCAAAATCCTGAAGCGTCCCGTTGCTTTTTTGTACTTTCAAGTTTTTCCCTCCCAGAAATCATGCTTTTTGATTATACCATAAAATATGCATAAAAGTAAAAAACAACAGCTTCTTAGTAGCCTTTTGCTGGTGTTAGATTGAAAAGGCAGTTCTTTAATCAACATCAACCCAGGACTATGGAATTTCATCCTGCGGCTGCGCCGATGATCGCGTCCATCTCAATTTCAACGAGCTGCGACGGACGGTTGAGCGCCGAGGTGCCTACGACCGTACACAACGGCTTTATTTCTTTAAAGAATTCGGAATACGCCCGGGTGATTTCGCCGCACATTTTCATGTCCGTGGCATATACCTTGACCCGTACGACCTCCTCCGGTTTGGCTCCGGCCTCCCCGATCAGCCCGATAAGCTTTTCCAGGACATACTTCGTCTGCGCATACGGGTCGTTCTCTCCGTATACGCTTCCATCGGGTAAAACAGACGTCGTGCCTCCCACAAAAACAAAGGGACCGGCTTTCACCACACGGCTGTAACCGACTTTCTCCTCCAATGGCGCACCTGATGAATAATTGACTCTCGTAAACTCCATTCTATATTCCCCTTTCTATTATGCTCTTGCCGCAAAACGGTCGTACCTGAACGCGTTCAGGTACAGGGATGTCCTCACACCGGTCGCAAGCTCGCTCAGCAGCAGCCCGACCACCGGGGATATTCCAAAGCCGTGCCCCGAAAAGCCACAGGCGAGTATAAGCCCGGGCACCTCGTCAACCCTGCTGATGACCGGAACATGGTCGGCGCAATCGTCTATCCAACCCGCCCATGACCGTACGATTTTCGCTTCCTTCAAAACCGGAAAGTATTTTATGATGGCTCTGCAAACGGAAGGCGCGGTCGTGCTGGTTGTGGCCGGTTCCGGCACTTCGGAGATATACGGTTCAAGGCCGCCCGAACCCCCGAACACAAACGATCCGTGCTTTGCCTGATGTCCGTAAAAGTCGGCTGCGGCCGTACCAAGCATCTGCTCAAACATTTTTGGCTGGGGCTCGGTCACCAGCGCTTCAAGCAGCACCCGCTGCATCGGCACGTCTATCCCCACGGTATTGGCAATGCTTCTGGACTCGTATCCTGCAGCCAGGATAACGGTCTCCCCCTCATACACGTTCGCGTTTGTTATCACCTGCCGCGCCCGGCCCTTAATTTTTTTTATTTCCAACACATTTTCACCCGTGATAAAGCGCGCCCCGAGTTCGCGCGCCCTTTTGTAAAAGCCGAGCGTTGTGCGCATGGGATTGGCATGCCCGTCGGTCGGACACCAGCTCGCGCCGATCACCTCTTCGGACATATAGGGGCAGATTTCCCTTGCTTCGTCACCGGTTATCATCTGCACCTTCAAGCCCCCGGCGCGGCTGTTCTCCACGAGTTTTTCAAGAATCCTGATATGCTCTTCTGTCTTTGCGAGGCGCAGGTTTCCTTTTTTGCAGTACTCCACATCAACGCCCAGCTCGTCGGACAGCCCTGGCCACAGGCATTCGGCGCCGAACATGGCAAGCGGCAGTTCCCTGTTGTCCCGCGCGGACTGCCTTACACCGCCGCCGTTCTTGCTTGATCCGCCATGCCCTATTTCGTTTTTTTCCAGGACGATACTTTTTACGCCTTTTAAAGCGAGATAATACGCCGCCGCGCATCCGATCACACCGCCGCCGATGATGATGACCCCGGCTGTCTTCGTCATTGCCTTCACCTCAATTCGTTTGCATAGACACGCATCTCTACCGGGCGTGCAGGAGAGCGGGGCGATGACAGCTCCAGTTTTGCCGGAGAAACCCCGAGTTCCTTTGCGACGATGGCCCGTACGAGACGGCTGCAGGAAAGGCCCTGGCAAAGCCCCATGCCCGCACGCAGATACCGCTTGATTTCCGTCAGGTTCCGCATGCCGTCGTGTACGGCTTTGCGTATCTCGCCCTTGGTAATCTCCTCGCAGCGGCAAATGATCATACCGTCATCGGGCTGCGGGACAAACTCCCCCAGATCAAGGCTGCGGTCCAATATTTCATTCATCATCCGACACCCCTTCCAGCCTGAAAAACCGCGCCTTTGACGACATCTCGGCGGGAACCTTCATCGTCAATATGGCTGTCTCGTCCATGGCTTTTGCCGTTTTCACGGCCACAATCTCAGCCGGGCAAAGGCTTTTGCCGCTTCTGTCCAGCGCAACGCCCCTGTCCCCTGTTTTGGGGAGCGGCAGCAATTCATACGGCAACGAAACGGCTGAGAACCCTTTGGCATAATCTTCGTCGATGAGAAAAATGGCCTGACCCGGGCAGGAAGCCACGCACATGCCGCAACCGGTGCACTGGGCCTGTTCCGAGACCACCGGCAGGCTTGTAATGTTCTTGCCGACGACGATGCATCCTTTGGCGCAGGCATCCTGGCACGGATTGCACGGGATATTCTGGGTGCACTCGATCACCGGATGAATACCTTTTTTCTTATATCCGTTTGCCCCCGGAAAATTCAATATCTCCGTTTCACCGATATAGCCCTTTTTCAACAGCGTTTCAGACAGGGGAACGCCCTCATCCGTATGCGTCAAATCCGTTCGTCCCTTGTTTTTGCCGCCGAACATGCCCCCTCTTAACTGCCCAAGGGACGCATACAGCTTTTGCTCCTTCTTCAGAAACACTTCATCCGTTATGTATCCGCTGCGCCTTGCGGCGGCTGCGCCTGCGATATACCCCTGAATCATGGCCGAGCTTGCTTCCTCAATCCCGGAAACGTCACCGGCGCAGAATATTCCCTGCACCGAGGTTTCCCCGAAGGTGTTGCAAACCGGCACCAGCCCGCCCTTCGCAGGCGAATCGGCCATTTTGCAGCCGGTCATCCGGGTAAGCTGGGACATCGGCGAAAGCCCTACCGCCAGGCATATGGCGTCCACCTCAAGATGCTTTTCAGAACCCGCGATAATCTGCCAGTTCTTATCCACCTCGCCGATGACGGCGCCGGTCACACGGTCTTCGCCTTGGGCCTGAATGACCGTATGCGACAGATACACGGGGACGCCCGTGCGTACGACTTTAGCCGCGTGTACACCGTATCCCCCGATACGCGGCGCGGCGTCGATAATCGCCGCAACCTCGCTGCCAGCCTGTAAAAGCTGAAAACTCACGACCAAGCCGACGTTTCCCGAGCCTACCATCAAAACTCTTTCCCCGGGTTTAATGCCGTGCAGGTTCATCAGTGTCTGCGCCGCGCCCGCCCCCATTACGCCCGGCAGGGTCCAGCCCGGGAAAGCGACCATGTTCTCGGACGCCCCGGTCGCAACAACGATGTTATCCCCCTTGAAATGCTCTATATGGTCACCGGTCATCACGGTAATTTCTTTATTCTGGAATATCCCCATAACAGTAGCGTTGAGCCTGACATCGACTCCCGCATCCTCCGCCTGTTTTAAAAGCTCCTCACCGATCCTGAAACCTCTTTTTTTTGCCCTGTGCTCTTTTGAACCAAAGAATTTATGTATCTGCTTGAAAAGCTGTCCGCCCGGACGCGCGTTTTCATCGAAAACTATAGTCTTCATACCCGAGGATGCGGCCTCGATTGCCGCACACAGCCCGGCCGGACCTGCTCCGATCACGATTAGCTCATATCTGTCCATAAACGCCTACCCCTTTTTCGCACCCGCTCCAAATTGTGTCTCGACCTTCATACCCTCGCGAAGCGGCGTTACGCAGGTTCTCATATTGGGTTTCCCATCCACCACCATCACACAGTCCGTACACCTGCCTATCGCGCAGAAGATTCCCCGTGGATTGCCAAAACGCGTGGTATGACGGTGGGTCATCACGCCTGCCGCCCGCAATGCGGCGGCGACCGGTTCGCCCTCGTATCCCTCCATTGCCTTGCCGTCAAACTCAAAGGCGACGCGTTTTCCTTTATCGAATGTTTTCAGAATTGGATGCTGCTGTATCCTCATAAACGACACACTCCGACCATCAGATTTTATTGTTTGCGGTAAACCCGAATCCCTCGCCGATCACCAGATCGCTCCCGACGAGCGGTATGCCGGTCATGGCCGCGGTCTCCAGCGTCAGCGCGCGCAGGTCCTCTCTCTCAAGGTTTTTGAGCTTTGATTTTCCGGCCGCCTTGGCAAGCAGCACGGCTTCGGCCGTCATCGCGCTGATATAGTTGGCCACCCTCTGGGCGGCGGCGTCGATATCCAGATTTTTCCTCTGCTCCGGGTCCTGCGTGCCGATTCCGAAGCTGCAGTTGCCCGTATGGCAGCGCATGCACACCCTGCATCCCATGGCCACCATGGCGGCAGTGCCTATGGCGACGGCGTCGGCGCCTATGGCAAGCGCCTTCGCGAGATCCGCCCCGTCCTTGACGCCGCCCGATATGATTAGGCTCACCTCATCTTTCAGGCCGATTTCCTCCAGCGTGCGGACTGCCTGCACCAATGCGGGCATCGCTGGTATCCCCAGGTGATCCGCCGCCATCACCGGCGCCGCTCCCGTCCCCGCCTGGCAGCCGTCGAGTATGATACCATCCACGCCCAGCTTCACCGCGATCTTAATGTCCTCGCGCACGCGGCCCGCGGCGATCTTTACAAATATCGGCGCTTCATAGTTGGTCAGCTCGCGCATCTGCTCCATCTTGATGACCATATCGTCGGCCCCGAAGGAGTCGCCGCTTCTCGGGTGGCTGTGCAGGTCGATCCCTACCGGTATCTTCCTCTGCTCTGCGATCTCCGCGGTGATCTTGCTGCCCATGAGATGGCCTGAAAGGCCGGGCTTTGCGCCGATGCCGTACAGGAATTCGAGCATGTCGGCCACTTCAAGGTTCCTTTTTGTAAAGCCCATGCGGCTGGCCAGCACCTGTATCGACTGCCTGTAGGAATGTTCTAGCTCCTCGGGCAGTATGCCGCCCTCGCCGTTGCTTATTACCGTCCCGACGATGGACGACGCTTTTGCAAGGGCGATCTTTGCCTCCTTGCTCAGCGCGCCGTAGGACATTCCAGCAATCATCACGGGCGTTTCGATAATCAGCGGCTTTTTCGCGAAGCGCTTTCCCAGAACGGTCCGCGTTTCACAGTCCTCGCGGTAGGTGTCGATCGTCATGCGCGTGAGCTGCCCCGGCAGGATCATGAGGTCGTCAAACCCCGGCATGCGCCTGGGCGTTGCGCAGCCCCTGATCCTGTGTTTTCCGGCGCCTGCCTTATAATCGATCTCGGCAAGCGTCTCTTTGCTCCACACCCCGTGCTGGGCGTTTACCGGCTCTGTTATTCTTTTTGTATCGCTCATCTGTCTCACCCCTTCGCCGCCGCATGCTTTTTCGCCCCTTCAGGCGCAAGTTCCGGTTTGAACAAAACGTATGTATGCCTTCCCGATGAAACCGGACGGACGACTTTGAATGCTTCAGGATGCGCATCGATCTCATACTTCTTAAAAAGCCTGGATAACGCACTGGCTTCCTGTACTGTTATCTCGTCCAAAAACACGTTTCCGCCCAGCTTATCGCCCGCCTGCGGATCACATGTGAATATGGCCCCCCTATACATTGATTCGCCGATCTGTCTCCCCATCTCTCCCAGCACGACCAGGCTTCCGCCCATGGACATCTGGGCCGCCCAGCGTCCCGCGTTGCCGCATACGATGATGGTTCCGCCCTTCATGCCATAGCCCACCCGGCTGCCGGTGCTCCCGTAGACGACGATGGTACCGCCGTTGATGTATGCGCCTATGTTGCATCCGGTGTTCTTTTTGATGAGCAGTTCCCCGCCCATCATATCGTCGCCCGCATACCATCCCACGTTCCCGTCTACCACGACGCGGGGGCCTTCCATAAAACTTGCGGTATACAGGCCGGTACTGTCCTCGATCCTTATGCTGCAATCCCCGGTCAGTCCCGCGAACATGTTGTGCATCGAATGCGCGTTCTTTACCGTAAATTCCGTTATGCCCTCGGCCATTCTATCCCTGATGGCTGCATTCAGCTCCCCGGGCTTCATATTTGCCGCATCTAAATATTCCATACCTTCACCTCCCCGGGACTCATTTCATCCGCAAACACATCGTGATAAAGCGCCGTAAACTCGATTTGCTCGGAGCCGAACATGACCATTTCATCGGTTTCAAATACCAGCAGGGGCTTTATGCCAAGCTTATCCTTTACAAACCCCATCTGCGTTGCCGTGGACGCTATGATGCAGAACACGCCGTCGAGCATATCGAGCGCATATTGCAGGGCCTCATGAAGGTCCCCGCCGTTTTCCCGCATCGCATAGGCAATAAGGTGGCTGGCGGCCTCCGAATCGTTCATCGTCTTAAACACAGCGCCCTTTGCTTCAAGGAAGCGGCGCATGTTGAAATAGTTCGTAAACTGCCCGTTGTGTACGATGGAGAGTCCGGGATAAAACGGGGAAACGAACGGGTGGGCCGCGTTGATGTCCTCCGCGCTTTCGGTCGCCATCCGCACGTGGCCAATGCCGTGCGTGGCAGAGACCGCGTCGATCCTGTTGTTCGCCTTGAGATTGGCTACCGGTCCGCCTTCTTTATATACCTTCATCCCTTTTCCGATGGAATGGACGGTAAGCCCGGGCACTTTGTTGATCGCCGCATGCAGCGACGGGATATCCTCCTCGGGGATTTCGAGACGCATTTCCGAGAAAATGAGCGGCCTGCTCCAGTCTCCTATCTGCTGCCCAAGTACCGTCGCGTATTTCCCCACCGTTTCCATGAGCGAGGCCGACAGGGGTTTTCCTTTCATGGTCGCTCTGAGGATGATGTGGTCTTTGCCCCCGTATACCGCGATGCCGCTTGCGTCCGGCCCCCTGTGCTGAATCAGCTCGAGCATGGACACCAGCCCCTGTGCAATATCCGTTTTTGTTTTTGAAATAACGCCCGCTATGCCGCACATATCCGTTTCCCCTCCACTTAAAATCCATCAAATATGGTACGAATACGTATTCCATTCCCAGTCCGTAACAAATTTGGTAAAGTCGCTGATCTCAAGGTTCTTCAACTTGACAAAAGCATCGATCAGTTCCCTGCTCACGCAATCGCAGAACCATTCGTCCTCCTCCAGCAACGAGATCGCCCTGAACAGGCTCCGGGGCACTACTTCCTTCGCGTGCTCTTTATCGTGATAGAAGTCCCCTTCTATCACGCCGGGAGGCTCAATCCTGTTTACGATTCCATCCAGTCCGGCGGCCAGTATTCCTCCAAGGGCCAGATAAGGGTTGGTTGCCGCGCTTGCAGCGCGGACCTCAACGCGTGTCGCCTGCCCGCGCTCCTGCGGGATGCGGATGTACGTCGTCCTGTTGTCATAGCCCCAGCCCACATAGATAGGCGCGAAGGAATCGGGCTGGTACCGCTTGTAGCAGTTGACGGTCGGCGACAGGAAAGCCGTCAGCGGCAGCGCGTGCTTGCAGATTCCCCCGATAAAATGCTTCATGATGTCCGCAATGCCGTCATCCTTCTGCACATCGCCGAAAACGTTTTTTCCTGTTTCCAGATCGTTGAGGGAAATATGGAAATGGCAGCCGCTCCCGCCTTCGGATAATTTGGGCTTGCCCATAAAGGTAACCATCATGTCGTTCATGTCCGCAATATCCTTGCTCAGGCTCTTGAACAACGCCGTTTCATCGGCGCAGCGGACGGCCTTTGCGTGCGACCAGTTGTATTCAAACTGGCCGGGATAATACTCGTGGTTCATGTAGAGCACATTGAAATCCATGTTTTTAAACGTCTTGGTAAGCTTGGATAGAAATCCCAATGGATCGATCCTTTTATTGCTGGTATAACAGTTTGCAAGCTGGTTTGTGTAGGGAGCCACCCCGCCTTCAGGCTGCTTTTTGTAGACGAAAAACTCAACTTCACTTGCCGCGATGGGGTCAAATCCCAGCTTATGGTACTCCCAAACGATCTTCTTTAAAAACACTCTTGGAGACTGATTCATGGGCTTTCCCAGATAATACAGGTCGCCTATGATGAGTGCAGTCTTATCCTCGTGCGGCAGTACGACGAAGGTCGACGGGTCCGCAATGACTTTCATATCATCTATGGTCTCTGAAAATCCCTGGCTAAGGGCCACGCTGTTGTTAAAGCCCATGCACAAGGTGCCCGCGCCGAAGCATATGCCTTTTTCGAATACCTCATCGATCATCTCCGCCGGCATCATTTTGCCCCGGTTTACGCCCAGGATGTCCGTGTACTCGAGCCGAATCATTTCGATATCCTGTTCTTTTATCCGTTGCTTTACGTCGTCATGCGTAAGCATTTCCGCACCCGTTAAAATATCCAGTACCACTTTTTCCACCTCCTCTAAACTGCTTATATGGCGCTCTTGCCCGCGGCAACACCAGGCTGCGTTTCCGGCTCATCCATTTCCCTGCCAACCGGCCCTCCTGCAATGACCGCCTCGATGGGAACGTGCTCAAAAATGCCCTTTTTCATAACGAACTTGGTCCAGACCGTTGCATAGGTAATGAGCAACCCGAGCGCTATGCCGAATACCGTAAATATTATGGTCTTGGCATCCGGATCCGGGCTGATGTTGATAATCATATACACACAGCCGATAATCCCTATTATCTGCGGTATTCCAAACAGCTTGAACTTCCACGCCGCCGCGCGCTGCGGATACCTTCTTCTCAGGACCAGTACGTTAACATGCGTAATAATATAGGAAACAAGCCAGAAGCAGGAGCCTGTGAGAATCATAGTGATCAGGTCAGCAGAGTTCCCAAGGCCCGTTAGGACAATGCCCAGTATGCTTCCGGTAAGCAAGAGCAAGCCTCCAAAGGGTACTCCCTTTTTGTTCTCCTTTGCAAAGAACCTGGGAAGCATGCCGCCTTCCGCCATTCCTGCTGTGATCCTGGTCGAACTGGCCAGCACCGTATTGAGCGTACTGACGCCGGCAAGCAACGTAATAATTCCCATCCAGTACTTGCCCACATCACCCAGAAGGCTTTGCGCAAACACTATATGGGGCATGGCTTCCGAGGAAAGTACGGAAAGGGGAACATAATTGGTCATACCGATCCCTAAGAGCAGCTGTACCACAAACAATACGACGAGGCCGATAACCATAGCGAGCAAAACGTCCCTCTTGGGATTGCGTAGTTCCTTGGAAATCGGTATTACAAATTCAACACCGATAAACAGCCAGAATCCGATTGCGGCCAGGCCTGCGAGATCGCCAAAGCCGGTAATCGCCGGGGTTTCCACCGTAGTCACAGGCTGACCGGGCGCAATCATGAAAAAGCTTAGGATCGCGAGCGCAGCCAGCGAGCCGATCAGCAGCGTAACGGTCACATTCTGTATCCTTGCGAACATGTCGATCCCTCTGAAGTTGGCTGCCAGCAGTATCAGCGTTACCACCGTACTCACAACCAACGGGTTCCAGTCCGGCGCAAAGGCCTGCGTAAAAACAAGTCCGCACATCACGGCCTCCGCGCTTGCCGCAAACGCCATGCAGAACACGTACGCCGATATGTTCGAAATAATGGACGGAACAGGTCCCAGCGCCGTCGCGGTATATTGTCCCATGCCTCCGGTAACATTGGGCATCATGGCATGAAGTTCTCCGAATGATAACGCAATAAACATGTTAAGGACAACCGCTATCGCCAACGGTATAGCAAACCCGGCCCCCGCCAAACCGGACCCTGTTCCCAAAGATACCAGACAGCTCGTCGCTACAATCAGCCCGACGCATGTACTTACCGCACTGAACAGGCCTAATTTCTTCGTCCCTGCCATAAAAAAACCTCCAATCCTTCATGATGGTTGAAAATAATGTGTATATGATTAAAATCTCCCGCCATTGGAAGGATCGTAACCAATAGGAAAAGGGCGTAATGTGTTTTTACGCCCTTGTAAACAATTAAAGCGCCTTTGGGAGCTTCTGCTCCAAAGACGCCATTGCCGTTTTTTGCTTTTTCTAATTCCCTCAGTGATTACAGACAGTATAAACTCATGCCAACGTATTGTCAATATATTTATTTTAATTTTTTATGCCAATTTTTCGCCAATCATGTCAGCATCTGTATCATTCTGTTGAGCTGTTTGCACTTCCAGCCGTCATCCTTGCAAATAGGAGGTATCGCTTTCCAAAGGTCCTCGATATACGTATAAAAACCGTTTATCACCTGAAGGTCCATGCAGTACATCCTCCGTGGATACCGCTCCGGATCCCAGGCCACGACCAGGCTGTCATCCTGGACGATGATGCTTATCGTGGTGGACAGCAGCCCGAGCGCTGAAAACGATGTCATTGTCATGGAATAGTTTTCCGAGCTTTTGATGCCCAGCAGGTATTCCAAATGCCTTTTATAGCATGCTTTCGGAACCGTTATCCTTTTGCCGCATATGGCCGACAGGTCGTAATCGACAATAAAGTCGCTGTGCACCCGGGCCTCCATAGCGTCCAGATCGTAAATCTGTATATATCTGCACCGGTCCCTGACCGCGCGCGTTCTCCGGTTTGCCTCCAAGCATATGCTAATGATGCCTTCCTCCACTCCGTTTTCTTCGAGTATCTCCCTGAGCAGTCTTATTGGCATATTCCTGAATGTAGGGACGGGGTTGAGCATGTACGTGAGCTGCCGCGACTTCAGATGGCCGTCGAGTATCTCCAGCATTCGCAATACATCCGCGGCTTTAATCGTCTCTATCATTTTTTTGGAGTTTGCCAGAATCGCACGCACGCTGTCTTCCATGAAACGGACGGTATCCCTGTCATGAAATATCATGCTGTGGTGCACTCCCGGCAACGTGTCAACCGCAAAGCTGCTAAGCACTATTTCCCCCGGCAATACAAAGGTGCTCATGCGGGTCTCCCTCTTCATGAAATCCTGATAGCGCCAGACTTGAACATTTTCCGAAAGATACATCGGCAGCCAGCGGAATATGGCCACATAAGGCCTGAATACATCCGTAGCGCAGTCGATGATCTTTATCGTATGCCCGTATTCTGCGGCGTCAATGAAAAACTTCATCATGCGGACGATGTCGGACGGGTCCTGTTCGTCAAAATTGATATCCCTGTAATCTGCAAGGAGTATTTCCTGTCCGTACGGAAGCGTTAATGTGTATTCCCAGAATGTCGCCAGCGCCTCCATTATCCCTTTATAGCCGGTATAGACCCTTACGTTGGCGACATAGCCGTTTTCAGGGGCAAACCTGTTTACGGATGTGCTCCCGACCATCACCGGCGGTTCGGTTCCCTTTTCGGTCAGCCAAAGGCATAGCGCATCGACGAGCTGATGCTCGCTGCCAATATTCAGCTCCGGCATGTATGCTGTGAGCAGGGCGGTGATCTTCCCGCGCTTGCTCTGCATTGCGCTGTTAAGGAAGTACCCTGCGATTTTCCGGGTATACTTTGATTTGTATGTCAGCTTGCGCTGGTTGTTCTTCCATTTGCTGACCGTCGTTGCATCGACGGTCAGCGCCTGCGCCAATTCCTTGCCCGAAATATCCAGCATTTCCATCAGGTAACCCAGTCTGTTCGTATTCTCCGCCATCTTACCGTCCTTTTTCTTGATGTTATCTTACAAGAGTAGAAAGCATTGGATAAAATGTCAAGCATTAGCCGGATATTGAACATCCGTAAGCGCATTTCAATATAATGACAACAGACTTTCGTTAAAGGGGGGATGCAGAGAAGAATGGCGCGATTCCGCTCGAGAAATCCTTCCGGGTTCCTCGTGTAGTATACCATGCGATAGGTCTAAATATAGTTAATATGACGGCGTCTTGTGCCCGTCCATGACCTCTTTTTGTATCCTGCTGAGTTTTTCCAGATCAAGCACCTCGCGCAGAATAGACGCGCAGAACTTCGTATCCTCGCGGATGAGTATGACCGCGCAGGCGCTCTCATAGGTAATGGATTTCATTTCTTCCGAGTTTTCAGCGGGCACCATGTTCAGCCCCGGATACTTTTCCTCGATTTCATCAAGGCTCCATACCGTAGCGTCAATTTCGCCTTTTCGTATCTTGGATATGATCTGGTTATAGCTTTGCGGTACGAACGTCACGTTTTTGCCGCGGCTGGCAACCTTTACCAGCTCCGGATGGTCATAGGAGGATTCGTCAACGCCTACGCGCATGCCGTCCTCAATGGCGGTGATGCCTGGTTTTGAGAAAACCAGCATGCTGTGGGTGAGATAGCTTTCGTGCCCAAAATCCATCACCGTAAAAAGCTCCGGATACTCTTTTCGCGCAAGCCTGGCGGTAAGTCGGGAGCAGACGGCAAAATCCGTGTGTTTGTCCAGCAGCCTCTGGATGCGCATGCGGCCGCCCCGCACATATGCAAGGCTGAACGGGATGCCCGCTTCCTCAAACTGCTCGTATATCGCGGTAGCCATGCCCTGCAGCCTTGATGTGTACGGCAGGGGCATACTTCCGTAAAACAGCGTGTTCAGGCTGAATTTCCAAAGGATCATGCGGTTGAGACCCGTAATTACCGTCCCCTGATGACCATGAATCTCCAGCTCAATCGCCCCGGAATTTGTAAGCGTGCGCAAGGCGGCGTGCACAGTGCCGGCGCCCGCGGAAAACATGTTACAGTAATCGCTTACGCTGGGCAGGCGATACCCGGGTGAAACCGTAAGAAGCTGTCTTGCCAGCTTTGCAACGATCTCGCCCTGTTTGGTCAGTAATTTCATAGTCATACTGTGATTTTTTCCTTCTCATTTGCAAATTCATCTATTGTCCATTATAACATATATGTCCTTGCTGTCAAAACGCCGCACGAATCATTCCCCGTGTGTGGTGAGGGCTGTATATGAAAAGCCCTACGCAAAAGGCCGCCGTGTTTGTTACGGCGGCCCAGCCAGGATTCCAGCAATAGCACCTTGCTTACGGTTCGATTCCACCCTTATCCCAACCGGCGATCATCGTTTGCACCAAAGCCTGCCAGCTCTTGTAACGGTTCATATATGCCTTGGTGTTTTCGGCGATGGGATAGAACGTCTTCTTGATTTCAACCGCCTTCCCGAGCGCCTCGTCATAGTCTTTGTAGATTCCGGCGCCGAGAGCCGCGGCAATGGCCGTACCAAGCGCTCCGAGTTCTGCAACCCCGACCACTTCGACCGGCACTTCGAGGATATCGGCAAACATCTGGCTCCAGAACGGACTCTTCGCTCCGCCGCCTGCCAGACGGACAGCCGTGACGGATGCTCCCTGGCTCTTGATGATATCGATGTGGCGCTTGTGCTCGAAGGTGATCCCTTCAAACAGGGCGCGCGCCAGGTCGGCAAACGTATGGCCCATGGCAATGTTGGAGAAGCCTGCGCGTCCGCGTGCATGGACGTTGGGCATGCCGATGAACGGCAGATACAGCACGCTGGTTCCGCCGGCGGGGATGGTTGCGGCTTTTTCCGTCACTATATCGTATTTCGATATCCCGCGCTCCTTGGCTTCCACAGCACATCCCTGTCCGAACTCGGTGACAAACCATTCGACGTTTGTAGCGGAAGTTGCCGATCCGGAAAGGCTCAGAATTTTACCGGGCAGATCAAAGAACTGCACGGAGGTCATGTTCGGGAGGGGACGATCGATGATCACCTGGTTTATGGACCATGTTCCCACAATGACGCACGCATATTTTTCATCGATAACGCCGGTTCCGATGCTGCAGGCCGCAACGTCCATCATGCCTGCGCCGACCGGCGTCCCTTCCTTGAGGCCTGTGCGTTTTGCAGCCTCTGCGTTGACAGTACCGACGATCGAGTGGCTGAACTCCGCCATGGGGGCAACCTTATCGGCCAGTTCAGGCACACCGTACAGCGAGAATATTTCTTTGTTGTATTCACCCGTGGAAAAATCGATATATCCGGCGCCCGAAACGTCATTCTTTTCTGTCATCCGGTTACCGGTAAGCTTGAAATTGATCCAGTCTTTGCACTGGCAGAGCCAATCGATTTTGGCATACGCCTCGGGTTCGTTTTCTTTCAGCCAGAGCGCCTGGGTCAAGGGCTGCCACGACCCGGCGCCCGTCGCGTTGATCTTGAAAATCTCAGCGCCCGCACCCGAATCGTTCAGCCTTTGCGCTATATCGACGGCACGGCCGTCGTTCGAGCCAAAAGCAGCATACGCGGGAGACCCGTCGGCTGCGATAAAGACAGCGCCATTTCCGAATCCGGTAGCGCCGATCGCACCGATTTCAGCAGGGTCAACCCCGGTCTTTTCAATAACCTCCTTGATGCAGTCCGCGGTGTTCTCCCAAAGCTGAACCGGATCGGCCTGAACATAGCCGGGTTTGGGGCTGCTCACTTCAAAATGCCTGCTCGCGGAACCCAGTTCTTTTCCGTCGAGCGTGAACAATACCGCCTTGGAATTGGTGAGCCCGTCATCGATACCAAGAATGTACTTCGCCATTGTAGTAACCTCCTGTATTATTTTTTTGGGAAAATATATTTATCGGAGCTATCGCTGCCAATGCTTCATATGAAAATGGGGATTGCCGATATGTCGTTTTGATTATTTGTAGTATAACAAGTTATGACGTGTCCCGCAACCTTCATTTATGTAAATCGATGTCGTACTATATTAAATGATTAGCCGTAACAGGATGTTATCGCCACGTTGACATTGGTGGAATTCATACGTATTTCTTTGATATAGTATTTCAGGTTTGCGACATAGCCGCTTTTATAACCATACATTATGCGCTTTGATGCGTCAAAGAAAGCGAAAGCGTGTACGTTAAGCACACGCTTTCCCAACCCCCACTATTTGGTTAATTCGAAGATGCTCTTATGGGGGTCATAAACGCCCCAGATGTCCAGTGCCGCCTGAAGCTCGGGGTGATCCTTGCCGTACTCTTCCAGCGGGATATTCAGCTTCCAAGCCTCTGCAGCCTGCAAAAGCGCGTCAATACCGGCCTTCATGCCCATCGGATGCGCATGCATGCCTGCACCGGCTCCGAGAAGGGTATCCGGTCCAAGATCGCTCATAACGGTGGGTACCATACCGGGATGGAGTCCTGCTGCCGGACTCGGGAATGCCGGTTTGAGGTCATAGAATTTGGAGAGCAGGCTCTGCCCTATGCGCACATAGCGGTCGACCAGACCCGGAACCTTTCCGTATGCGCAGTTGTAAACAACGATGTCGGCTCCTTCCAGACGCATGTATTTGCCAAACACCAGGCTTGAAGACATTCCCGTTGTCGGGCTCAGGAAGGATGCGCCGCCGTAACAGGGATGTGCAAGCAGCGGGACGTTGATGCTCTCGTCGCAGGAGAGCGCAGTCAGGCAGCCGTAACCCGACGCATGCGCGTTGATCATCAGCGCCTGTGCCCCCATCTCGATGGACTTATGGGCCTTTTCAAACATCCTGTCCTGACGGTCGGTTATGTTGGGGAAATAAATCGTGCGCTTACCGGTCTCTTTAAAAGCCTTGTCGGATGCGCGGAGGCAGGCTTCCAGCCTCTCATAGTACGGGGCATGCACGGGGTCGGCGATGAGTTCGTCGTCCTTTATGATGTCGACGCCCGCAACGGCCAGATTATAGAACTGGCGCTCAATAACATCAACGGGTATACCGGTGCAGGGCTTGATCATGGCCATGGTCAGCGGGCGGTCCTGGATGCCGAGCAAGTCCCTAAGGCCCTGCGTCCCGAATTTCGGCCCCTTAAACCCATCCACAAAGCTCTTGGGGAAATACAGGTCAAGCAGTTTCAGGTTGTCAACGAGGGAGATGTTTCCGAAAACGCTGGAAAGCATCTCGGGCATCTGCTGTCCGAAGTTCCTCCACGGGAATGCTATCTGTACGATGCAGGTACGGATTCTGTCCGGGCAGGATATCTCGTAGCCGGGAATGTTATACACGGAAATTACGCGCCCGACATGCTTTTGCCGGACCTCTTCCGTTTCATCGGGGACGCGCGCCCACGTGCCGGTGGTTTGCTCCACAGCCACTGCGCCCGCGCGCATCAATACGTCTGTGGTCTCCGCGCTCATCAGATACGTCGCTACCACGAAATCTTCCATATTCAGTGATTCATACTGGCAGAAAATAATGGGATCGTAATTCCTTTTGCCGCTCATACCATGCTCCTCCTTAACAATTAATTCATTATTCAGAATACTGAATGCTGCTTTTTATACTATAATTATATATACGCGTATGTCAATACCTATTACTGATTTTGCCGAGTTAGCCCCAATGTTTTGCGGACACCGCAGCCAGATCATTATATACATTCGCGTCGCGAAGCGCCAGGAAAGCGTTCCTGAAAATTTCAAACATGTCGGTATATATTCCGTGATTGGACATATTCGGTTCAATCATACCGAACGGATGCACCATGTTTTCAACCGCTTCCTCTATGCCCGCGAATAAACCGGCTCCCGCAGCGCCCAGTATGGCCGCTCCGAGCGTGGTGCACTCCTGCGTCCTGAGCTGCTCGACAGGCCTTCCGTACATGTCCGCCTGTATCTGGCACCATAACGGCGACTTGGCTCCGCCGCCCGAAAGCCTGACGGCGTCAAACGGCTTGCCCAGCACCTTTTCCATCGCGGCTACGATCATGCGCAGTTCAAAGGCCGCGCCTTCCATGACCGCACGCGCCATCATGGAGCGGTCGTGTATCAGGGAAAGCCCGAGGGATCCGCCCCGCGCGTTGTCAACATAATACGGGGTAACCTGCCCTGTCATGAACGGGAAAACCATATAGCCCTTGCAGCCGACCGGCGCTTTCTCGGCCTGCATGCCGATCAGCTCATAGGGGTCTGTCCCCATGGACTTTGCAAGGCCGATTTCAGCCTGCGCATATGTATCTCTCCACCACCGCAGGTTTACGCCCGATGAGGAAGCGCCGCCTTCCATATCCCACTTGTGCGGTATGGCATGACCCCCAAAGAAAACGGCCTGGTCCGGGTCGGGCTTGCTGCTGTCCACATGCGCCACCATGACCGAGGATGTCCCGATCGTTATTTCCGAAAGCCCCTCGCGGATAACGCCCGAACCAATGGCCGCGCACTGCTGGTCGCCCCCGCCCGAACAGATCGGCATGCCCTCCGCGAAGCCCGTTGCTTCAGCCGCCTGTTTGGAAATCACGCCCATTTGCGTCATCGGCGTGGAAATAGGAGGCAGCTTGTCCGTATCAAATTCGATAGCGTGTAAAAGCTCGTCCGACCATTGCAGTTTGGAGATGTCCATCATACCGTTCATCGTCAGCGATGCGGGATCGGAGAAAAGCACCTCGGAACCCAGCTTGTGCAGGAACCATTCCTGCCCGTTTACAAACTTCCACGCCTTTTCATAGATTTCGGGATTTTTGTCCATCACCCACTTGAATTTGGCGAAAGACCACAGCCCTGAAAGGGGCAGGCCGGTAATATCGTGGAACCTGTCGGCGCCGATATTGTTCTTTATCCACTCCACTTCCTCGCCCGCGCGCATGTCACACCACACGATGGAATCATGCAGCGCGTTCCAGTCCCTGTCTATGGCCGCAAAGGTCCCGCGCTGGCTGGATAAGCCCAATGAACCGATATCCCTGGGGTCCACGCCGGTTTTCGCGATCGCTTCCCTGGAAGCTTCGCATATCGCCGTCCAAATCGCATTCATATCCTGCTCCACCCAGCCAGGATGCCGGTAAATACAGGCATATTCCCTGTATGCGCTCCCAACGACGTTTCCCGCGGTGTCCGCTATCATCACTGTCGTCCCTGTCGTACCGGCGTCAATTCCTGCCACATACTTAGGCATAACCATTCCTCCTATTCAATTTATCAGGCACTTTTGTATCGTTGACAAATTTTTGTTCAGTTATAGAACGTCAATAGCATCTTTGGCCCGCTCCATTTCTATGTTGGGCGCAGGTTCATACCCGTCCAGCAATTCGCGGAACGAGAAAATATACCTCTCGCAAAACGGCTGCATCTTTTCGAAATCGCTCTTGCACACGCCGTCGTCCACGCCTATCACATGAAAGCCTGCCTTTTGACAGATTTCTGCGGTTTTGTAGGAATCCTCGAATACGGTGCAATCCGCGGGAGTAACCCCGAAATGCTCCGCACAGTGAAGGAATATCTTCGGGCTGTTCTTGTCCGCCTTTACATCCTCGATGGTGACGATCAGTTCAAAAAGATCATAGATGCCCGTGCGGATGAGGGCGGGGGTGAAAAATTCCCGTTCCATGGCCGTTGCCATGCAGACCTTGATCCCCTTGTCCAGAAGATAATTGATGTACTCACGGGCATATTCCTTGAGCGGTATGGTATACCGGTAGTTCTTACCTACCTCCGACCGCCAGGCAGTCACGATCTCCATGGTATCATCCGGTATATCAAACCTTTCTTTGAACAGCTCCGCGCAGCCCCTGATGCCGAGAGGTTTTGCAATGCCCAGAATGTCCTGAGGCGGCGTGATGTTCCGCTCCAGCAAAAAGGTATTGATCGTATTCTCCCAGAACGGCGCAGAATCAAAAAGCGTTCCGTCGAAATCCAAAATGGCAACCTTCATCTGTGCTCTCCTTAAAATGCTTTTTCATAAGGTGCGGCCTTCTCAGGCCGCACCTTATCAGTTTCAAATTCTCCTGAGTTCGGCGAGGCTGTCGAACGCCCCGGTCATTTTCTCCCTGATGAGTTTTTGCTGGAGTTCAAACGCCTTTCTGTAGTATTTCGTGTTTTCCGTATCAGGCGAATATGTGTTTTTAATCGCAACCTGTTCGACAACGGCTTTTTTCAGGTCCGGTATATCCCCCACCGCATAGGCGGCAACGAGGGCGTTGGCCATTACGGCCCCTTCCGCCCTGGTAAGCGTGAGCGTTTTGGCGTCGAACACGTCGGCCTTGATCTGGTTCCACAGGTCACTTTTGCTCCCGCCTTCCGTGATGATCACGCGGTCGATGCCAATGCCATGCGCCCTCATACTGTCGGCCTGGGACAGATACTCGTACGCGATCGATTCGAGTATTGCCCTCCACATTTCCCCGCGGTCGGAAGCGGTTGTCAGATTGACGAAACAGCCGCTGGCATTTTCCAGGCTGCCGCTCCCGCCCTGCAGGTACGGGAAGAACAGCGTGCCGTTCGAACCTGCAGGAACGTTTTTGGCTGCTTCCTGGATTTCATCGTAGAATGTGTTGTCCCCTTCTCTTTTGCAGACATTATCCCTGAACCACCTTAATGACAGGCCGCCTGTACGGATGTACCCCCAATAGAAGTAGGTGTCGGGCAGCGTGCCGATGGAATAGAACAGCCCGGAATTGCGGCTCAGGTTTTCGTTGATTCCGTTAACCATGACCGTGAACATCGCCGCCGTTCCGGCAACGTCGGCGGCCATCCCTGCCTCGACCAGCCCGCAGCCCAAGTTGGACTGCATGGTATCACCCGCACCCGCTGCAATGGGGATGCCTGCAGGCAGGCCTATAAGCGCTGCTTCCTCGGCGCAAAGCGTCCCTACGATGTCCCATGGCTTAACGATTTTGGGAAGCAGGTTCATCGGGATGCCAAGGCTGTCCATCTGCTTCCTGGACCAGGTTTTCGCAGCCGCGTCATAGCCGATCAGCCACCCCGAAAGCGTAGCCCAATCGATAAAGGTATCTTCGGCTTTCAGCTTTGCAAGACGCGACAGGACGTACGGCCCGTTGTTCAGGACCTTTGCGCCGCGCTTTTTGAACTCATCATGGTTTTTGATCAGCCAGCGCGCTATCACCGGCGGTTCGAACGCGTCAACAATGGCGTTTCCGCTTTCCTCAATCCATATCGGCTCCAGGTTGTTCCTGATCCATTTTGCGTCCTCGGCCCCGCGTGAGTCCAGATAAGGAATATACGGCGTGATCGCATTTCCGTCCCCGTCCACGCCTACGATTCCGCAGATGATGCCGTCGCCGCAGATGGCGCGGATATCGTTCGGGTCGATCCCGCTCTTTTGCAGGCAACTTTTGATGCCCTCCCGCACCGATTGCAGATAGTGATCGGCGTCCATCTCCGCCCATCCGGCGACAGGATAGTTGATTATGGTCGGTATGGACTCCTCCGCAATGCAAACCGTATCATCCCTATAAATCGCCGTTTTTGTGCTTTGCGTACCGCAATCAAAACTGACATAGTACTTCGCCATGATAAGTCCTCCTTTAATTTATTGGAGCAAAATCATTCCGGTTTTTTGAGCACCCTTGCCGTAATTGTACCTTTTGAATCTGGTATACAACCTTTATGTGGCAAAACCGACTTTACAAATACGCACATAGCGTATATTGATTCATTATTCAGAATACTGAATGTAATTATAATATAGTAACAGCAACGCAGGATGTCAAGGTATAAATGTTATAAATAACAGGGAAAATGTGTACCAAAAAACCGCGATGATTATCGCGGTTTCACCTTTGGATATGGCCGGTTTAATATGCATAATAACAGTATACTTAAACGTTGCCGCAGAAAACATAGCGCAGGGTTTTCCCCGCAATCTCAGCCAGGTCAAACAGCCTTTCCCTTTCCATCTGCGGTTTTCCCATCCTGTAGTCGGGATGGTATCTCGTCAGGTGCAGCGGAATCTCCGGCGAAACCGACGCAAGCCATTGAGACAGGGCGCGTACCTCATCCTCCGAATCGTTTTCCCCTGGAATGAGCAGGGTCGTCACCTCGACGTGGCAGGCATCGGCGCACAGCCTGATTGTATCCTGCACGAACCCAATCTCCCCTTTGCACAGGCTGCGGTAAAACCCGGAGGTCATAGATTTCAGATCTATATTCATTGCATCGATGTGAGGCAGAAGCATCTCCATAGGTTCTTTGGATATATAGCCATTGGTGACCAAAACGTTTTTCAGGCCGCGCTCATGCGCCAACGCGGCGCATTCGTATACGAATTCATACCAGATCGACGGCTCGTTGTAGGTATACGCCAACCCGATGTTGTTTCCGGCATCGGCCGCCTTTTGCGCCGCCGCTGCCAGTTCTTCGGGCGTGGCGTCCCTACCAGCCTGTTCCGACTGGGATATCTGCCAATTCTGGCAAAAAGAGCATTTGAGGTTGCAACCAAAGCTCCCGACCGAAAGAATCATGCTCCCGGGGAAAAACCGCTTCAGCGGCTTTTTCTCTATCGGGTCGAGCGCAAGAGCTGTTACCTTTCCATAGTTCAGGGAAAACAGGTCGCCGTCAATGTTTTTGCGCGCATGGCAAATCCCCGTCTGTCCGGGCTTTAGACGGCAGCCGTGCGGACAGAGCATGCATTTGACCATGGTTTCATCCATTTTTTCATAATACATGGCCTGTTTCATACGCATCTCACCCCGCTCTACCTGTATCTCGTAACGGTGAACTTCGAAATTTCATATTCCCCCTCAGGGTCTATTCCCGCTTTCTTGCAGGCGATTTCAAGCTGCCTTTCCACGGTGTCCACGCCCTCGAGATCGGGCAGGAGCAGGCCCCTTCGATAGCCATTTTCTACGATTACGCCGTACACCGAAGGGTCCAGCTCATCCTTGGACGAAACAGGCTGCGGCGGATTCAACACATCGACGCTGTAATCCAGATATTCCAGTTCGTCGGCGGTCACAGGAGGAAAACGCGGGTCGCGCGTACCGGCGCTGACCGCGTTCTGGATGATCTCTTCCGCTACGGAATCCGTGGTTGGTCCCGTAGTACCGATGCATCCCCGAAGCTCCCCGAATTTTTTGATGGACACGAACACGCCTGCCGGTTGGCTGAAAATTCCCGCATCCTCTCCGTATTCCAAGAAATCTTTAGGTTCAGGCGTCCTGCCGTCCCGAACATAGCTCTCAAGCGTTTTACGGGCTATCCGCACATGCATGCTTTCGTTTTTGCCTTTCGAAATCATCGTCCGCGCCTCATCAAACGCGCTGGTACCGCTATAGGCCACGGGCCTGAACGCTGCTACGCCGTAGCCGATGCCAAACGGCGCTTCGTAGGACAGCACCTGTATACCGGCCCTGACCCCGTCAAACGCTCCGCAAAGCATGACCAGCGGGCGGTAGCCGCACTCTCCCGCCTTCTCCCTCAGGGCATGGTCAACGGACAGCAGCCTTGGAATATCGTTAGCCTCCAGCGAACCGTTGATAAAACTGTCGAACTGTTCTCCTTCCGGGCAGGCCCCGTACGGGCTTTCTGCATTGACCCTGTGCGAGAGGTCGCCGCTGGCAACGACCGCAATCTTCCTGCCCAGAGCTTCAGCCGCTTCCCGTATCACGTACCCCAGCCTGTAGAGCATCTGCATGTCCAGCGCCGGCGCCGACAGCACGACGAGCTTGAATCCGCTGTATTTCGCCCCGGCAAAATACAGCGGAACCACGGCGCCATGATCAAGCGTGTTTTTGATCTGATTCCTGCGCATCACCGATTCGTCCAGCGCGCCGCCCGGTATGCCGTTTGCTTGCATCCGGCGCTCAATCTCCACGCGCAACGCGCTGTCCTGATGAAAAGAGACTTCGGCATTTGTGCCGAACTGTTTCAGGTCCCCTTTCAGTACAGGCGCATCGTACATGAACGCATAATCGCTGAAAACCGGCGCGTGCGGGGAAAGCAGCACGACGGTATCGGGACGCAGCCGTCCGATTTCCTCCGCCACTCTTTCCATGGAAGCGATCGTTTTAGCTGCCTCAGTTTCCCTTCCCCCGCCGACCCCGGGAACGATTATGGGAGGATGCGGGAGCAGATATCCCGCGCGTACGGCAAAAGCATTCATGTTATCACCATCCGATCACTCATATTATTTCCCTGAAACAGGTTTTTCTTGTGGCACACTTTCAACCGTCTCTGAAAGGCTGTCCGGCAATTAGACCTTGCTGAATAACACAAAAATGCCGCCGCTATGCGGCTATAGAGGTATTTTTGTGTTATTCAGGCGGCGTAATTAAGGCATTAGAATTTCAGTGCGGGCAATTGCCCGCACTGAATAAGTCGTAAAACGACTTATTCAGTATGCCCTAATTATTTCCAGTATTACATATCGCCCGCCGAAATTCCTGCTTAATAATCTCCATGAATGAAGAGCCGCTTATCAGGTCACTGGCCCTGACAAGCGGCTCTTTTTCACACCATTACCTTGCACAGATTATCGGCGAATTCAACGGGGTCATGAAGAGGCAGGCCTTCGATGAGCAGCGCCTGAGAGTATAACAGGTCCGTGTAAAGCCTGAATTTCTCCTTATCGTTTTGAAAGGCGTCTTTCAATGCCTTGAACACTTCGTGGTTCTCGTTGATTTCCAAAACCTTTTCCGCTTTCATATGCGGGTTGTTGGGCATCGCGCTGAGTATTTTTTCCATTTCTATGGAAAGCTCGCCCTCGTTGGTCAGGCACACGGGATGGCGCTTCAGACGCCTGGATGCACGGACATCCTTCACTTTATCGGAAAGTATGTCCTTCATGCTTGCAAACAGCTCCGCATCGCCCTTATCCTCTGTGGCCTTTTCTTCCGTTTCAATGCCGAGGTCGCCGCCTGAAACCGACTTGAAGTCCTTTTCCTTATAGTTTATCAGCATCCTGATCGCGAACTCGTCGATATCTTCCGTAAAGTACAGTATTTCGTATCCTTTTTCGGCCACAAGTTCGGTCTGCGGCAGTTTTTTGATCCGGTCATAGGTCTCACCGGAAGCGTAGTATATGTATTTCTGGCCTTCCGGCATCCTTTCCACGTATTCGTCCAGCGTCACCATCTTTTCCTGCGTCGATGAATAAAACATTAGCAGGTCCTGCAGCATTTCCCTGTTGCTGCCGAAATCGTTATAGACGCCGAACTTTAATTGTCTTCCGAAGGATTCATAGAATTTTTCGTATGCTTCCCTTTCGTTTTTGAGCATAGCCAGCAATTCGCTCTTGATCTTGTTCCTGATGTTCTTTGCAATGAGCTTGAGCTGCCTGTCATGCTGGAGTATCTCCCTGGAAATGTTCAGGGAAAGGTCTTCGGAATCGACCAGACCTTTCACGAAGCTGAAATAGTCAGGCAGCAGGTCCGGGCATTTATTCATAATGAGAACACCGTTTGAATACAGTTCCAGCCCTTTTTCGTATTCCTTCGTATAGTAGTCAAAAGGAATGCTCTGAGGAATAAACAAAATCGCGTTATACCGCACAGCGCCGTCAACGCTGATATGGATGTGCTTTACCGGCTTATCATACCCATAGTGTTTTTCGGAATAGAAGTTCTCGTAATCCTCGTCGGTCAGTTCGTTTTTATTCTTTCTCCAAATGGGGACCATGCTGTTGATCGTCTGTTCTTCGGCAACCTTCTCGTATTCCGTCTCGCTGCCTTCCTTCAGCTTGCTCGCCGTAACATCCATTTTAATCGGGTATCTTATAAAATCCGAGTATTTCTTGATAATCGACCTTACCCTGTATTCCTCAAGATACGCATCATAGTTTTCTTCTTCTGTATTCGGCTTTATCTTAAGAATAACGTCCGTCCCGACGGCGTCCTTTTCATACGGTTCAACGGTGTAGCCGTCCGAACCGTTCGATTCCCATTTGAAAGCCTGCTCGCTGCCAAACGCCCTGCTGATGACGGTAACGGTATCGGAAACCATGAACGCCGAATAGAATCCGACGCCGAACTGGCCGATGATGTCATATCCGTCCTTTAATTCGTTCTCCTTCTTGAACGTCAGCGATCCGCTTTTTGCGATGATCCCAAGGTTGTCCTCCAGTTCTTCCCTGGTCATGCCGATTCCCGTATCGGAAATCCTCAGTATCCTGTTTTCCTTATCAATAGAAACCTTTATATAGTAATCATCCTTATTGAACCCAATGCTCTCATCTGTCAAAGCCTTATAATAGATCTTGTCTATAGCATCGCTTGCATTCGAAATGAGTTCCCTTAAAAAAATCTCCTTGTGCGTATAGATCGAGTTGATCATGAGGTCCAGCAGCCTTTTGGATTCGGCCTTAAACTGTTTTTTCGCCAATTTCGTCACTCCTTTTTGCAAGTCAGGACGCATAAAAGGCCAATGGCCCTTTTATGCGTCCTGTATCCGTCAGTTATTCAATCTCAATTTTATTCGTATTCTCTGCCTTTTCCTGTTTCGGCACAGTAATATGCAGCACGCCGTCTTCCATCCTGGCTTTTATGCCGTCCGCCCTGGCATCTGCCAGATAGACGGACCTCTGCATGGAGCTGAAGCGCCTTTCCCTGTGGATATAGTTTTTCTGCTGTTCCTCCACGTTTTCTTCCCGCTTTACGGCGATGGTCAGCCTGCCGTCATTGAACACCACGTTTACTTCTTCCTTTTTTGCGCCGGGCAGTTCCGCTTCGACGGTATATTCTTTTTCTGTTTCGACAACATCCACCTTGAATGTGTCGTTGATCAGGCTCCGTGCAGGCAGCCATGTATCGTTGAAAAAGTCGTCAAGCATGTTGTGAAAACCTTCCCAGCCGCTTGTCCTGAGGCTCCTGTTCCTGTTGAACGGTACCAATCCTGCCATGATTAACAACTCCCTTCACGTTTCATTGTTTTTGTTAGCACTCTCGTTCGTTGAGTGCTAATTCCTTACTCATTATATACCACAATATTTTCCAGGTGTCAAATAGTTTTCATTAAAAATTGCATAGGATTAAAGCGGCTACAACTAATGAAAAAGTGACCCTGAGGTCACCGTTTATATGATTTTCTGCTCAAAAGCCCTGACGGTTGCTTCTCCATCCATTTAGAATAACTGATAATGCAGTTTCAGAAACCGTTTTCCGGCGTCCTCGTCCGCAACGATATCCTCCCCCAGCAGCCCGGGCAAAAGAATGTTGTTAAAAAAAGCGGAAAACACCCAGCGGACCTTCATGGAGTTTTCTGGTGACTGCTCCATGCCGTGGCGCACCATCAAATTTTCAACCTCTTGTACAAAAGCTTTCAGCTTGACCATGCCCGCATCATTGTAATACTGGTTGACGAACGGTTCATAGAAATAGGCGCGGATGATGCCGGGATATCTCCGGTTTCCCTCCAGCCAATGCTCGAACAGCCGTTCGAGCAACCGGGCCGGCGAATCGTCCTCCCGGAAGTTGATATGCGAAACGTCAAAAGCATTTTTAAGCGTTTGATCGAGCGCCTGCCTGATAAGCTCATCCTTGTTTTCAAAATAATAATTTATGGCCGCGCTGTTCAGGCCCGCTTTAGACGCAATGGCCCGTATAGTCGTTTTCTGCACGCCATATTCTTCAATGCAGTCTATCGCCGCCTGCAGCACCTTCTGCATAACGGCCTGTCTCCTACTCTGTTCCACAGTGCTCCCCTTCTTCAATTACTCTATTTGAATCGATGGCGCATATCCTCTCGCAATACTCCCAAATCCTTTGCGAAAAATCGTTGCGCATTGCGTTCCTTGCCGGCGCCTTCGGTTTGCCGTCTTTCCAGTATATATCTTCACCAAGGTCTTTTTCCGTCGCGAGATATACCGGCGTCCTTGCTCCCTCCTGCGTTTGGACCCCCAGCCTTTTCCTGTATTTCCAGATCACCCTTGCAACGCCTTTGGTATACTTCAGCCCCATTTCCGTGTTGACCAGCCCGGGGTCGGCCGCAAAAGCGCGCACGCCGTTAAAACGCTTATTGAACTCTCTGGCAAGATGCACGGCAAACAGCTTGGTCTGCTTGTACGCCTGCAATTGCCTGTAATGCTGTGAAAGCTGTATATCGTTCCAATGCACCGCGGTCTTGTAATGGGATCCCGAACTGAGCATAATAATCCTGCCCTGCACTTTTTTCAAATCCTCATATAGTAAATGTGAAAGGAGATATGGCGCAGCAACATTCACGGCGAACTGCATCTCCACCCCTTCGTCGGAAAGCGCATAATAACTGTAAAAGGTACCGGCATTGTTGATCAGAACATCGAGCCCCCGGCCGTTCAAATGCTCCCTGACCTCTGCCGCCAGCCTTCTGATTTGCTGCTGGGACGCCAGATCAGCCAGAAAATAACAGGCCTTGCTGTTATCAAGGTATTTAAGCGCGGCGTCGATCCTTTCCTGCGAACGTCCGACGCCCATGACCGCAAATCCTTTTTGCGCGAGTATCTTTGCTGTTTGAAGGCCGATTCCGCTGGTTGCGCCCGTGATGAGCACTGTCCTTTGGTCTGCTTGCACATAATCACCCCATGTGCAGGGTATCATAATTATTGCAGAATGTCAACAACCGATTTAATCGCTTGAATTAATCATTTGCATTAAACATTTGATTGACTATTTTGCCATGATTCTGTATAATGTTTACAAGAGGTGAGCTATGTGGAAAAATACGTGCTTATTACCGGCGCAACAGGGGGCCTCGGCAAAGCGTTTGCAGTAGAGTGCGCGCGCCGCGGATATAATCTTTATCTGACCGACCTGTTCAGGGAGAAGCTGGAGAGCCTTGCCCGCGGCCTTGCCAGCACCTATGATATCAAAACTGTCAGCTTCCCGTGCGATCTCATGCACATGGACGCACGCAAGGAGATCTTCTCGGATATAGCGCTGCGCGGGATTGAACCCTGGATGGCAATCAACGTGGCCGGACTGGATTTTGAGGGTCCGGCAGAGGACCAGAGCAGGGATGCGTTATGCAAAATCATCCGCATCAACTCGGAAGCCACCCTAGATATAAGCCATTATATTGCAAGATTTCCGCACAAAAACAAATTTTTCATCATCAACGTCGCAAGCCTTGCAGGGTTCTATCCCATGCCCCTCAAGGCAACCTATGCGGCAACAAAGCGGATGGTCATCAATTTTTCCCTGGCATTGCGCGAAGAGATACGCCAGAATAACGGCTCTTTAACCATCCTCTGCCCCGCCGGAATGCGCACCAACGAGGAAAACATCAACAACATCGACACGCAGGGCTTCCTCGGACGCATTACGACGCTTGAAACAGGGACGATCGCTTCAAATACCATTGACTGCGTATTCAGGAACAAGCCGATTTACATCCCCGGCGTTTTCAACCACTTCCTGCATTTTCTTTCCGTAATCTTTCCTGCCAAACTGATTGCAAAATACATTTTCTACCGTTGGCGCATTACGCGTAAAAAGCTGCCTTTGGCCCGGGAACAGTAGTCTATCCGCAAAGCGGGGGATGGTAATCCCCCGCTCATTACATGAGGATATTATATATTATATCGTTTTAAGAAGCTACACAAATGCTCCGTTTTAACTAACGGTTTCCTTCTGCTTTGTGTCCGATAAATCCATGGACTCGACGCTGTGTTTCTCCCGGATCAGCCTTTCCCGCGTCTCCCGCAGATATTCGACCCTCTTCTCTACCCTGCCTTCTTCTTCGTTGCGTTTTTCCACTGCCTGGGCAATCATTTTCCGGACTGTGGAAACAACCGCATCGGCCTTCTCCTGATACATCGATTCAAACATCCGCTTGCTGTCTTTGAACTTCTGGACATAACTCCATCTTAAGCCGTCAGCGTTTTTCTGCAGTTCCACGCCCACCTGGCCCAATACGTTCTCGAGCATGAACTCCGCCTTTTTTTCCTTGTTAAGCAGGAACTTGAGCGACTTCATATCGGGTACAAGCAATGACGCGTTCCCTGCGCTGAATCTGAAATAAAACAGCTTATTATCCTGAATATCCACGGTATCCACGTTTTCAAGCAGTCTGAATCCGAAGACCTCCTGTGTAATGTCGTTGATATGTTCCTGGGCGTTATTGAGCTGCGATGCAAATCTGTCAGCCACCCTTTTGAATGCGGTCTTCATTTTTTCTTCCTGGATGCTGTTCCATGTGCTGAACGCTTTCCTGATCCCGTCCTGCAGTCTCTTTTCCAGGGATTCTTTCAGCTCGGAGTGTTTGGCGCTGTGCTTGTGCTCATTGAAATACTCCGTAAGATCGCGTTTGATGCTCTCACCGGTCTCCTTCTTAAATAAGCCGATATCGATGAGGAATTCCTCCATCACCTCATCAAGGTCCACGCCCAGAATAGCCATGCATTCCTTTTTCAAACTGCCAATCTGTACGATCTTTTCCTCGAACTGCTTCACTTTTGACTGGACGATGCCGATCGGCGCCTGCAGCATGTCGATCTGGAAGCAGATGTTCTCCTCCAGTGTTTTTATCATGCTCAGAATCTTTCTTTTGTTGCTGCTGAGCATATAAAAAGCCCGTTCCTCAACGAGAAAGCCCTCAAGCTCCTCCTCAAAAAGCGCCATGCCGCTGTCGCGTATCTTTATATCATCGCCTTCAAGCCTGCCTTCCATGGCAAGTTTTGCGGATACCGGAAATACCTGCATCTTTTCCCCGAAAGCCTGCTTTATGATACGCTCCGTGAATGCAACGACCTCTTCCCGTTCATCATGGGCGAGATGATCCGTTTTGTTTTGCAGGATATAAACTTTCTCGTAATAATTCCTTACCTCCGACAGGTAGTTCAATTCCAGCTCTGAAATAGGGGCGTCCGAGGAAAGCAGGAATAACGCCGCATCGGCTTCGGGCAAGAACCTGTAGGCTTCCTTCGTGTTTTCGATGTTTGTCGACCCGGTTCCGGGCGTATCCACCAGGACAACGCCGTTTTTCAGAAACGCGGACGGATAATATATTTCGATGCGGTCAACGTTCTTTTCGTTGCCGGGATTTCCCCGTTCGGACGCATACGCGTCGATTTGCTCCGTTGAGATCATAATTTCCGATGTGTCCTTGAATATTACTTTTACCTGCGGAATTTCGCCGAACCGGATGTATGACGCCACGGACGTGACCGGTACAACTCCCGTCGGCAGAAGCTTCGCGCTCAAAAAATAGTTTATCAGGGTCGACTTGCCCCTTTTGAACAAACCCAGGATCATGATATGGAATTCTACGTTCCGAACCTTTTGAAGCTGCTTCTCCAGGCCAGCCGCCATCTCCTGATTGTCCAAAGACGCCGCAATCGGCATCAAGCCCGCAATCTTCTCACAGAACCGATCCAGAATTACATGGGTACCCTCCAGCATCTTTTCCCCTCCCGAATAAAAAGAATGACTCCTGCATAGCAGGAGTCATTAGCTCAATAGCGGTTTTCCGGCGGTACTCCATCGCCGTTTTATATATTTTAGCATAATAAAGCCTTCGTGTGCAATCCACGTTTTACGGATCAGTAGGCCCGCGCAAAGTACGTCATGGCCCTGGCCGGCTTTTGGCAATGCACGCATACGTCGCCCAGGCTTTCCTGCTCAAACGGCATGCAGCGCGTCGTTGCGCCCGTCTTTTCCTTGATGGCATCCTCGCACGCGCGCTCACCGCACCACATCGCCTTCACAAAGCCCTTCTTCTCTACGATGCCTTCGGTAAACTCCTCAAAATCGGTCGCCATATACGTACGCGCCTCGCGCATATCCGCGGCCTTTTGCAGTATCGTGGCGTGTATGTCGTCAAGCAGCGCGTTCAGGCTTTGGGCCAGCCCTTCCATGGGCAGCGCGGTCTTTTCAAGCGTATCGCGCCTGCATACGAACACCTGATTGTTCGCGATATCCCTCGGGCCGATCTCCAGCCGCACGGGAACGCCCTTCAGTTCCCACTCGTTGAATTTCCATCCCGCGCTCTGGGTCTGGCGGTCGTCCAGCTCTACCCGAAGACCGGCCTGCACAAGGCTTTGGTAGATTTCCTCCGCCTTATTCAGGACGCCTTCCTTATGCATGGCGATGGGCAGTATCACGACCTGTATGGGCGCGACCTTGGGCGGCAGCACCAGCCCGCGCTCATCGCCGTGTACCATGATCAGGCCGCCGATCATGCGCGTGGACGTGCCCCAGGACGTTTGGTTCACGTATTTAAGCTTCCCGTCCTTGTCGAGGTACTGGATATCGAACACCCTTGCAAAGTGCTCGCCCAGGTTGTGGGAGGTGCCCATCTGCAGCGCCTTCCCGTCCTGCATCATCGCTTCCATCGTATACGTGGACTGCGCGCCCGCGAATTTCTCCTTTTCGCTCTTCTGGCCGGTCACGACGGGGATTGCCAGCACATTGCGCGCAAATTCCTCGTAAACATTAAGCATCTTGATGGTCTCTTTCTGCGCGTCTTCGTAATCGACATGCGCCGTATGCCCCTCCTGCCACAAAAACTCGGACGTGCGCAAAAAGGGGCGCGTGCTCTTTTCCCAGCGCACGACGTTGCACCACTGGTTGATGAGCACAGGCAGGTCGCGGTGGGACTGTATCCATTTGGCGTACATGCTGCAGATGATGGTCTCGGAAGTCGGGCGGACGACCAGTCTTTCCTGGAGCCTCTCATTGCCGCCGTGCGTCACCCATGCGACTTCAGGGGCAAACCCTTCCACATGCTCCACTTCCTTGGCCAGAAGGCTCTCCGGGATGAACAGCGGGAAATATGCGTTTTTATGCCCGGTTTCCTTGAACCGGCGGTCCATCTCTTTCTGTATGTTTTCCCAGATGGCATAGCCGTACGGCTTGATGACCATGCAGCCCTTCACGTCCGAATAGTCCACCAGGTCGGCTTTGAGTATTACGTCCGTATACCACTGCGAAAAGTCCTCGTCTTTAGGCGTAATATGGGTGACGAACCCCTGTTTTTCTTCTTTTGTCATTATTCCTTGCTCCTGTCTCATTAATAATGAAAGCTCCGTCCTAATAAGGACGAAGCCATGTTTCGCGGTACCACCTTAATTGGTTTGCACAAAGCGCAAACCCTCTTATAAGCGCCTTAACGCGGCGCATACGGCGGGATATACTGGCATTTCCATCCTGCTTGCTCCGGGACGGGAAGCTGGAGCCGTGCGCGCCTGCCTTTCAGCCTTCGGGCAGGCTCTCTATGGCGCTTTACACTGCAGCCGTTCCCCTTCATCGCCTTGAATATCCTGCATTATACCACGAGGAAAAAGGTTTTTCAACTGTTGCTCCAAACACATGCGTATTCCGTAGAGATTTACGATGTACAAGCCGGAAGCGAAAATGTATAATACAATATGGTACAAATTCTGGAAGCTGAAAGCTAATTTCATTTCCAGGCTAAACAAAAACCATCGAATTTCCCCTCGGATTTTTTTGATGGACCGCTTGCATTTTTATGCATTTAATTGTATAATCGAAAAGTATTATTATTTTACAGGCAAAAACAGGAGGCCATTTTATATGATCAGAGCGAGCGTTTTAGGGGCAACAGGCTATGCGGGCGCCGAACTTGTGCGTCTGCTATCCATGCATAATAACGTGCATATTATGCATGTCACCTCGCACAGCGTCGCCGGAAGCGAGCTGCATGCGATGTACCCCAGCCTGCGTACGGTCAGGCTCCCTGCCCTGGAAGAATATGATTATAACACCGTCACCGAAGACAGCGACGTCATTTTCACGTCCCTGCCCCACGGCGCTTCCAATAAGGTGATCCCCGAGCTTTTCGATTCAGGCAAAATTGTGATAGACTTAAGCGGCGATTACCGGTACAACGACGCCGCCGTATATGAAGCGTGGTACGGCCAGCCGCACTCGAGCCCCGGCCTTCTGGCGCAATCGGTGTACGGTATGCCCGAGCTCCACCGCGACAGCATCAAAAGCGCGCGCCTGATTGGGAATCCGGGCTGCTATACAACGTGCGGCATACTCCCGCTTGCGCCGGTTGTCGCAAACGGGCTGATCGACAATAGCAGCATCATCATCGACGCAAAATCGGGCGCGACGGGCGCCGGGCGGTCCTTGTCGAACGCGCTGCATTTCTGTGAGGTGGATGAGAATATCAAGGCGTACAACATCGCAAAACACCGCCACACCTCCGAGATCGAGCAGGAGCTTTCCCTGCTGGCAGGGCATACAGTAGCCCTCAGCTTCACGCCGCATCTGCTCCCCACCAAGCGGGGCATCCTTACAACGGTTTACTGCACTCCGGCAAGGCCTCTTACCAGGCGCGATGTTTTTGACTGCCTGCAGTCGTTCTACGGGGGCGAGCCTTTTGTGGAAGTATACGAGGACGGCCTGCCCGAGGTCAAGTTCGTCAACGGATCGAATTACTGTCACATCGGTTTCGTGCTTGATGAGCGCGTGAACCGCCTGGTGCTTGTATCGGCGCTGGATAACCTTATCAAGGGAGCCGCCGGGCAGGCAGTACAGAACATGAATATTATTTTCGGCCTTGAAGAAACGGCGGGCCTTACCGCCCTTCCCCTGTACCTTTAAAGCCGGAAAGGAGCAATACCATGAATATGGATGCAATGATCAACAACGCCAATGTCCTGCTGGAGGCGCTGCCCTATATACAGGTTCTGAGCGGAAAGACCGTCGTCATCAAGTACGGCGGCAACGCCATGCTCGAAGACCATATCACGAAAACGATTATGCAGGATATCACGCTTTTGAAATATGTCGGCGTCAACCCCATCGTGGTACACGGCGGCGGACCGGAGATCAACACGCTTTTAAAGCGCCTCGATATACCCACGCGCTTCCATAACGGGTTGCGAATCACCGACGCCCAGACCATGGAGGCTGTGCAGATGGTTTTAACCGGCAAGATCAACAAGGATATCGTGGCAAGCCTCAACGCGATGGGCGGCAGGGCCATCGGCCTTTGCGGGATCGACGCAAACCTGATCCGCTGCACGAAGGCGCCGCTGATGGACGGTGAGGATCTTGGCTTCGTGGGCAATATCGAAAGCATCAACACGAATGTAATCAAGCTGCTTACCGACGATGAATTCATCCCCGTCATCGCACCAATCGGCGTAGATGAAAACGGAGAGAGCTATAACATCAACGCGGATACCGTCGCAGGCGAACTGGCCGCGGCGCTGCACGCGGAAAAGCTCATATTTCTTACCGACATCGACGGGATACGCACTGAGCGCGACGACCCTTCCACGCTGATTCCAGTGATCTCCGTCAGCGAGATATACAGCGCGATCGATTCTGGCATGATCGAAGGCGGTATGATCCCAAAGGTGCTCGGCTGCGTACAGGCGCTCAAAAAAGGCGTCAACCGCACGCATATCCTCAACGGCACAATACCGCACCCCATCGTGCTGGAAATATTCACCGACAAGGGCATCGGCACGATGGTCACCAAGGATTAGAAAGGATTCTGGCAATGAAAGATCTGCAGCAAATAAAAGAACTGGACGCAAAGTATTTCATGAACACCTTCGGGCCGCGCTTCTCGGTCGCGTTCGACTCCGGCGACGGCTGCACGCTTTTCGATACCGAGGGCAAGCCTTATATCGATTTTTTTGCGGGTATCGCGGTCAACGTTTTAGGGTATGCGCATCCGCGCTTCACAGCCGCTGTACAGGAGCAGGTGGAGAAACTCGTCCATACATCCAGTCTGTATTATATTGAGCCGCAGGCCAGGCTGGCGCAGGCGCTCGTGTCCCACAGCTGCGCCGACCGTGTCTTTTTCACGAACTCGGGCGCGGAAGCAAACGAGGGCGCCATCAAGCTTGCGCGCAAATACTTTTTCGATAAAGGCGAAAAGCGCTACGAGATCATCACCGCAAAGCAGTCCTTCCACGGCCGCACACTGGCGACGCTGGCGGCGACCGGACAGGAAAAATACCACATTCCCTTTGAGCCGATGCCGCCTTCCTTTGTTAACGTGCCCTACAACGACGCCGCAGCCGTGGAAGCCGCCATCAATGAAAAGACCTGCGCGGTCATGGTCGAGACCATACAGGGCGAGGGCGGCGTAATCGAATGCTCCAGGGAATACCTTGTAGCCCTACAGGAGATCTGCAAAAGCCACGGCCTGCTTCTGATACTCGACGAGGTGCAGACGGGCATGGGCCGCACCGGCAAGCTCTTCAGCTACGAGCATTTCGGGATCGAGCCTGACATCTTCACGCTTGCGAAGGCTCTTGGCAATGGCATTCCCATCGGCGCGTTCTTAGCCAAGCAGGAAGTGGCGAATGCGTTCAAGCCCGGCGACCACGGTTCGACCTTCGGCGGCAATCCACTTGCCTGTACAGCCGGGCTTGCCGTGCTGTATGAACTTATGAATACAAATATTATGGAGCATACGGTGGAGACGGGCGCATACTTCAAACAGGCGCTGCAGAAACTCAAGGAAGCTTATCCCGCCCTCATCAAGGATGTGCGCGGCATGGGTCTCATGCTCGGCATGCAGCTTGTCGAATCCGTCGCAGCGCACGATATTGCAGCGAAAGCGCTGAAAAAGGGCTTCGTTATCGGCATGGCCGCAAACAATACGCTGCGCTTCCTCCCCCCGCTCATCATTCAGCATAAGCATGTCGACGCATTGATCAAATGCCTGGATTCCATTTTTTTGAGCGTATCAACGCCTCAGAACCCAAAGGAGGTACCCCTATGATCCTGGAACAGTACACCGCAAAAGCGCCCTTTTCTTCCAAGCACCTCTTGTGCCTGCAGGAATATACGGAAGACGAAATCCTTCAGATCCTGGCACTCGCCCTCGATCTGAAAAAGAAGCAGAAGGAAGGCATACCGCACAAGCTGCTGGAGGGCAAAACGCTTGCTATGATCTTTGCAAAATCCTCCACGCGCACCCGCGTGTCCTTCGAAACCGGCATATTCCAGCTTGGCGGCATGGGCCTGTATCTGAATACAGGCGATATACAGCTTGGGCGGGGCGAGAGTATACAGGACACGGCCGAGACCATCTCGCGCATGGTCGACGGAATCATGATTCGCACGTTCTCCCAGCAGGACGTGGTGGAACTTGCCAAATACAGCCGCGTACCCGTCATCAACGGACTGACCGACGCGTACCATCCCTGCCAGGCGCTGGGGGACCTGCTTACTCTTTATGAAAACAAAGCCATGCTCAAGGGTCTGAAGATGGCCTTCATCGGCGACGGCAACAATGTCTGCCACTCGCTGATGATCGCATGCACCAAGCTGGGCGTCAGTATTTCTGTTGCCCACCCCGAAGGCTACGCCCCGGACAAACTCATACAGGAATTCGCGAAGATAAACGCCAAAAAGACAGGCTGCTCCGTTGAGATCACTACCGATGCGAAGGAAGCCGCGCGTGATGCGGACGCGGTATATACCGACGTGTGGGCGAGCATGGGCCAGGAAAGTGAGGCGCAGGAGCGCAAAGCGTTCTTCGAGCCTTATCAGGTAAACGCTGCGCTCATGAAGATCGCCCGTGAAAACGCCATATTCATGCATTGCCTGCCCGCCCATGTCGGCGAGGAGGTCACCGCCGAGGTGATGTACGGGCCGCAATCTGTCGTATTTGAGGAGGCGGAAAACCGCCTGCACGCCCAGAAAGCGGTCATGGCAATCCTCATGAAATAGGTGGCGGCAAATGAAGCATTTAACCATCCGCGAGGCTGCCCCCGCGGACGCCGGCATTGTTTTTGACATCACGCAGGAAGCGTTCAAAAAATACGCGTCCGCAATCGAATCGCCGCAGGTGGCAGCGCTTAAAGAGACAAAAGAGGATATCCTGCGGGACATGGCGAAAAAAACCGTCCTTATCGCTTATTTGGACGGTGAACCGGCCGGCTCCGTACGCTTTCAGGTGTTCGACGGGTTTGCATACATCTCCCGTTTCGGCGTCAAGCTCATGGCCCAGGGATGCGGCGTGGGGCGCGCGCTCATAAAGGAAGTGGAAAAAAGATGCCGCGCGCTAGGCCTCAAAGCGATCCTGCTGCATTCGTCCTCGCGCTTGTTCAGCCTTGTTCGGTTCTATTACGGCCAGGGTTTCTTCATCTATTCAACCACCACTGACCGCGGCTATGTCCGCGCGCTGCTGGTTAAGGAGTTGGAAGAAGAGAATGGTTTGGATTACGGGGAACTTATTGAATAGCAATGCGCACGTACAAGGCCCGGAGAAAACTCCGGGCCTTTTTATCAGTTCAGTTCATCCAGCGTCAGATCAAACGCCGGGGCAAACTCGCGCATGAAATACTTCACTTCAGGCGCGTCCATTGCGTCAATGTCTGCTTTTATCTTTTCCTTCGCGCGCTGGAATTCGCTGTTCCCCGTTTTCAGTTCCTCCACGCATTTGAGGTAAGCGCATATCCTGTCGGCCTGCTTCACGATGCGCCATTCCTGCCCGGACTGCAGCCTGTCCTGCGACAGCAGCGGCGCGTATACCGTTTTGAGCGTCCCGGGGAGCATGTCCAGCAGCTTTTTATTGGCTACGTCCTCTATTTCCTTATACGCTTTTTTGATTTCCACGTTATAGTATTTGATGGGCGTCACCAGGTCGCCGGTGATGACCTCGCCCGCCTCATGGAAGACCGCGAGCTCCAATACGCGGCATACATCCACGTCCCCGCCGAAAAGCGTATTCTTTATTTTAGCCAGCGCGTGCGCTATCATGGCCACCTGCAGGCTGTGCTCCTGGATGTTCTCATCTCGGGTGTTGCGCATCAGCCCCCAGCGCCGTATATATTTCATTTTAGACAGGTACGCGAAAAAATTGCTCATTGTACGCCTGCTTTCAACTTTTTATAAAACGTACTTTTGGTTTAGTGTTTTGCGCTTATTGAGCTCGGCCTTCTTTTCTTCATATCCTGGTTTTCCGAGCATTGCATATGTCGCGTTCTTCCCTTCCTCGACCCCCGGCTGGTTGAACGCGTCGATGTTCAGCAGTTCTCCCGCAAACGCCGTTTGCACCTCGAAATAATACAACAGCTGGCCGATCGTATTCGCGCTGATCTCGGGCAGCCATATCGTCTGGCTCGGGCGGCCTGCTTTCCACAGTGCATATTCCGTGGACGCCTGCTCGGCTTTGATCAGCTCACCCAGCGTGTGCCCGCCCAAAAAGCTTATCCCATCGATATCGGGATAGGCGTTAGGGATGTATACGTCGTTGCGGTATGCGTCCGTGCCGATGAAAGTGACCACCTTATCCTGCGGGCCTTCGGTATAGAGCTGCAGCTGCGAATGCTGGTCTGTCACGCCTAACGCCTTTACCGGCGTCTGTCCCGCGAACACCTCGCGCCCGTCAAGGTCGACCCGTTTGCCCAGCGATTCGGCCCAGAGCTGCGCGTACCAGTCGGCGACGTATTTCAGCGCGTCTATATAGGGCATCATCACCGAGATGTTGCGCCCTTTCCGCATGTACAGCAGCTGCAGCACGGCCCCCAGATACGCCGGGTTTTTCCAAACATCATGCGTGGTGCAGCGCGCGTCCATCTGCGCCGCGCCTTCCAAAAGGGCTTCTATATCAATACCGCCTATTGCCGCGGGCAGCAGCCCGACGGGACAAAGCTCGGAAAAGCGTCCGCCCACGCCTTCGGGGATGACGAAAGTCCTGTTCCCCTCACGCTTTGCGATGATGTTCAGATTCCCCTTTTTGGCGTCCGTCGCCATAATGACGTGCCCGCCCGTTCCTTCGGGATACAGCGCATGTAAAAGCTGTGTTATAACCATCATCTGTGCCATGGTTTCGGACGTGGCCCCGGATTTGGAAACCACATAAAACAGCGTGCGCCCTGCGTCTATCACATCAAGCAGCGCCTGCATGCGCTCGGGGTCTATGTTGTCCTCGATATAGATTTTAGGACCGCCGCGCTTTCTTGCGTCCATATCGTTGTAATATGCGGGATTCAGCGCGCGGTGTACCGCCAGAGGCCCCAGTGCGGAACCGCCGATGCCCAGCAAAACAAAATAATCAAAGTTTTCTTTTGCCCATTGCGCGGTTTTCTTTATCTCCTCCACAACGTCCTTTTGGCTGTACGGCAGGTCGCGCCAGGCCATTACGCCGCGTTTATCGTCCATGTTCTTTGCTGCGCGCTCAATCCGGCCCGCCAGTCCCGCGATTTCCTGTTCCGATACTCCCAGCTCCGGGAGCATTTCCTGCATCATGTGATTAAAACAAAACCGCAGGCCTTCCTGCTTTCGTCCTTTCCCCATGACCGTCCACACCTTTCGCCATATCCTGGATTTTATGGAATGATAACCCATTATACCATGCATGCGCATCCGTTTCCTCCGCATACACATCAATGTATAGGGATACCAAAGGGAGTGATCAGCGTGTTTTCATCCATCAAAAACCTATTTAAGTATCGTTCTTTCCGCATCGGTTTATGCGTGGTAATACTCATCCTGTCGGCTTCGCTGCTGCTTACCCCCGAAACAGTTTCCGTTTTCAATCCTGACCCTGTCGTTTATCCTCCGTACGGCGACATCGTCCCCGAAGTACTGGACGGCATGAGCATGCAGCCAATCGAAGGGGCGGAGGTCATCGTGGTGGAAACAAACAAACGTTATTCTACACTGTCCGACGGCAAAACGCCGGTAATACGGGTCCCCATCCTCGAAGACGAGCATTTCAAAGACATCCTCAAAAAGCCGTGGGGCGAGATAACGCTGATCATCCATAAGGAAGGGTATGCCGATTATGTGCTTTTCCATACGCAGATCTGGGAAAACGAACGCCGCCAGGGTCCGCGCATCCTGCTTTTCAAGGCCGACGAACAGGCGGCCGAACGGCCTTTCGTCATTGTAGAAGGCCCGCAGCGCCTCTGGGTAAACGAACTGATCAAAAAGTTCATCCCGTAAGCATTCTACCTGAATGCTTCCTGCACCATTTTATAGCTTTCGTGTAATTGCGAAAATGTCTGGTAGTTGCTCGAATACACTTCCAGTATGACCGATCCGTCGTATCCGCGGCGTATTAATGCTTCTTTTAACCACAAAAGATCGAGTTCGCCCTTGCCCGGCAGGCATGTGTAGATGTTCCCGTCCTCCGCCCGAAAATAGTCGCACAGGTGCACGTTGGCAATCCTCTCTCCCATATCCTCGATGTATTCGCCCACCGTGTGACCGGATAACACCGCCTGCTTGATGTCCAGCGTAAAATACAGGTTCTCGCTCTGTACATGCTCGAGCAGGCGGTGGGCAAAATGCTCGTGCCCGTATGCGCACCAGTGCACGTTCTCCCATGTAAAACGCAGGCCGTATTCCCCGGCCAGATCCGAAAGCGTGGACACGATCGTGCCCAGGCGCGCATAGTCGTTAAGGAGCTTCAGTGTCCGCTTAAAAGCGGGCGGCCCGTGGAACACATACATTTGTGCCCCAAGCGTGCGCGCGGCCTGAAAGACTTTTTCCAGCATGGCGCGCGCATCCCTTTGCTGGCGGGTGTTTATGGAAAAGAGCTGCGGCTCGAACTGCGTGGACATGGCGTGCACCGACTGCACGCGAAGATCGTTTGCCTCTGTCCGTTCCCTGAGCATGCAGACGAAATCCTGCTCGTACTCGCTGAACGTATCCAGGAACACTTCGCAAACCGGCGCGCCCATTTTTGCAATATGCTCAACGGCTTCCTCCGTAAACACCTTCCCGAAAAAGCTGGCCGTGGATACCCCCGTCGTAATCATACCTGTATGCCTTTCTGCTCAGCTTGCATCCTGCAAAGCAGGACATGCACGGCGCTGGAGAGGATATTGAGCGCGCCGATGATGTCGTCGCGGCCGCGGAACGCGCGCACAGCAGCGCGTTCCGCCGTGCGCACCTGCGTGCGCAAAAGGTTGACGTACGCCATAAGCTCTGTCGTGTCTTTTCCCATATGCAGCCATCCGCCGGGAGGGTTGTGCGAAAGCACGTGTATCCTTTCCGGCGTAAGATGCATCAGCTCCGTCATTTCCATCGGCGTCATAGTTGCGTGCGCGCGCGTGATGCTGCGCGCAAACGCCTGCATCTCCCACAAGGCACCGGCCACTGCTTCGTCGTTTTCCTTTTGCGCCAGCACAGCAGTCAGGAGGAAAGCTGCGTCCAGCGTGTCCATACACCCGCGGAATTCTATTTCAGGATGGTCCTTTTGCACCATCACCGCCGGACGGTCCTTCCCTGCCGGATGCAAGCAGGTTTCCCGTGATGTTTTCTCCATACCGTATGCTCCTTCCCCCTTTTCCCCTGCTATTGTACGTGCGTTGCCGCTTCCGTGTCAACGCGTTTGCCAAATCAAACCGCCTGCCAGGCAACAGTTTTTCTCATCCGCAAGAGTGTTGCATACGCAAAAGGCATACCGGTGTTCCGGTATGCCTTTATTCCGCTGTGTTATTTCACTTTTTCCTCTTCCAAAGCAGGCTCCTTTTTAAACGCCAGCTTGCCATCTTCCATATAAGCCAGTATCTTGTCGCCTATCTGCACGTTTCCCGCAAGCAGTTCCTCGGACAGCGCGTCCTCCACGCGCTGCTGTATGGCTCTCCTGAGCGGGCGCGCCCCGTAGACCGGGTCGAACCCTTCCTTCGCCAGATAGTCTACCACCGCATCCGATATGGTGATATGGATGTCGCGCTCATGAAGGCGCTTTGCCACGTTCCTGAGCATCAGGCCCGCAATCCTGCGCGTATGCTCCTCATCAAGCGGGTGGAACACGATAATATCATCCACACGGTTCAGGAACTCTGGCTTAAACGTTCTCTTGAGTTCTTCGAGCAGCATATCCTTCGTGCTCGCGAATCCGGCTTTTTCGTCCTGGGTTCCAAAGCCCATCGCACGCTTCTTGCCAATGTTGCTTGCCCCCACATTCGAGGTCATAATGACCACGGTGTTCTTGAAGTCCACCGTCCGGCCCTTCGCATCTGTGAGCCGGCCGTCTTCCATGACCTGCAGCAGAATATTGAATACATCGGGATGCGCTTTTTCAATCTCGTCAAACAATATTACGGAATACGGGCGCCTGCGTATTTTCTCCGTAAGCTGCCCGCCCTCATCGTAGCCGACATAACCGGGCGGCGATCCGACCAGCCTCGATACCGTGTGCTTTTCCATGTATTCGGACATATCGATGCGCACCATGGCGTTTTCGTCGCCGAAGATTGCCTCGGCCAAGGCTTTGGACAGCTCCGTCTTTCCCACGCCGGTCGGGCCGAGAAAGATAAACGAACCTATCGGCCGCTTGGGGTCCTTCAGTCCGGCGCTCGATCTGCGGATCGCGCGCGAAATCGCTTCCACCGCCTCATCCTGCCCGATTACGCGCTCATGCAGCACCTCTTCGAGCTTGAGCAGGCGTTGCGATTCGTCCTCGGTGAGCCTGGTCACCGGTATGGATGTCCACGAAGACACGATTGACGCGATATCCTCATCCGTCACTTCGCTCCGGCGGGACCGCTCTTCCCACTCCTCATGCAGCCGTTTCATGGAATCCAAAACGGCTCTCTCATCGTCGCGCACCGATGCCGCGCGCTCGAAATTCTGGTTTGCAATGGCCTCCTCTTTTTCTTTCCGAAGCGCGGCGAGCCTGGTTTCAAGCTCTTTGATGTCGGGCGGCGCCACAAGGCTCTTTATCCGCACGCGGGAGGCCGCTTCGTCCATGAGGTCGATCGCTTTGTCGGGGAGGAACCTGTCGCTGATATAGCGGTCGGACAGGTCAACCGCCGCGCGCAGGGCTTCATCGGTGATGCGCACCTTATGATGCGCCTCGTACCTGTCCCGAAGCCCCTCCAGGATATGCAGCGTTTCCTCTTTGGAAGGCTCCCCGATGGCAACCGGCTGGAACCTGCGCTCCAGCGCCGCGTCCTTTTCAATATGCTTGCGGTACTCATCCATCGTGGTAGCGCCGATCACCTGGATTTCCCCGCGCGCCAGCGCAGGCTTTAGAATATTGGCCGCGTCCATGGCGCCCTCGGTCGCCCCCGCGCCTATAATCGTATGCAGTTCGTCAATGAACAGTATGACGTTCCCCGCCTTTTTCAGCTCATCGAGCGCGGCCTTGACCCGCTCCTCGAACTCCCCGCGGTATTTCGTACCCGCAACCATGCCCGCAAGGTCCAGCGTGACAACGCGCTTGTCCTTGAGGATATCGGGAATCGTTCCGTCTATAATGCATTGTGCCAGTCCCTCGGCGACGGCAGACTTTCCGACGCCCGGGTCTCCGATGAGTACGGGGTTGTTCTTCGTCCGCCTGCTCAATATCTGCACAATGCGCTCGATCTCGCCCACTCTGCCGATTACCGGATCGAGTTGCCCGTCCTTGGCCATTTTCGTAAGGTCTTTTCCGAACTGATCCAGCGTGGGTGTATCCACCTTCACAGGAGCACGCCCCTTGGCCGACGCCTGTTCCGCATCATTTTTGGCGTTTGCCGCCGCCGCTTCCTCAATGGACTGCAGGTGCGCGCCCAGCTGCACGAGTATGCGCGCGGCGACGCTGTCCTTTTCGCGAATCAGCGCAAGCAGCAGGTGTTCTGTGCCCACAAAATTATGTCCAAGATTCTTTGCTTCCTGAAGGCTGAGTTCGATCGTTTTTTTGGAGCGCGGCGTAAAATCGAACGCTTCGTCGAATTTGTAATCTCCCCTGCCGATCATCCGCTCAATCTTTTCTGCCACGCGCTTTGTGTCTATGTTCATGGAGTAGAGGGTCTTCGCTCCCTGGCTGTCGGTGACGGCCAGTATCCCCAGCAGCAAATGCTCGGTTCCTACGTAATTGTGTCCCAGTGCACGCGCGTGCTCCTGCGCCGAACGCAGCGCCCTCTGTGCTCCTTCTGTAAATCTGTCAAAGAAATTCATTCTTTTCACCTCGTTTCATTGAGGATCTATTGATCCTTTCCGCTGTATTTCTTCGAGCTGTCCCAGCTCTTCGTAAACTGTATCGCTCCGTCTTTCACGTATACCTGCACATGATCGCCGGTTTTGATGCGCCCCGTGATGATGGCCTCCGAAAGCGCATCCTCCAGCTTCTGCTGGATGACCCTGCGCATGGGGCGCGCGCCATACATGGGATTATGCCCCGCCTTTGCCAGAAAATTGCGCGCCTCAGGCAGCACTTCGATATGGATGTCCTGCTGCCGCAGCCGTTTTACCACATTGGAGAGCATCAGGTCGGCTATACGCCGCGTGTGCTCCTCGTCCAAGGGATGGAAAACGATAATCTCATCCACGCGGTTCAGAAATTCCGGCCTGAACGTCTTTTTCAGCTCATCCATCAGCATTTCCTTGGCTGTTTCGAAGTTCTCGCCCGAGAACCCGTCCTGGGAGTTCATGCCCAGAATATCCTGTATCTGCGTGTTATGCGCCCCGACGTTTGATGTCATGATGAGCACAGTGTTCTTGAAATCGACCATGCGGCCCTTTGAATCGGTCAGCCTGCCGTCCTCCATGATCTGCAGCAGGATATTGAACACATCCGGATGCGCCTTTTCGATCTCGTCGAACAATACTACGGAGTACGGACGCCTGCGGATGCGCTCGGTGAGCTGCCCGCCTTCATCGTATCCCACGTATCCCGGCGGCGAACCGACCAGCTTGGCTACCGAATGCTTTTCCATGTATTCGGACATATCGATGCGCACCATGGCGTCTTCCTCGCCGAATATGGCTTCGGACAGCGCTTTGGAAAGCTCCGTCTTACCCACGCCGGTCGGGCCCAGGAAGATGAACGAGCCTATCGGCCGCTTTGGGTCCTTCAGCCCCGCGCTCGCGCGGCGTATGGACCTGGCCAGCGCGTCGACGGCCTCGTTCTGGCCGATCACGCGCTCGTGCATCGTTTCTTCAAGCCGCATCAGGCGTTTGTTTTCATCCTCGGTCAGCTTGGTCACCGGCACGGATGTCCATTGGGCAACGATCTGTGCGATGTCTTCCGCTGTCACTTCGGTGTTCTCCGCCTGATGCTTTTCTTCCCAATCGGTCTCGATTTCCTTTATCTTTTCATGCAGCACATGCTCCTCGTCCCGAATTGTCGCCGCAAGCTCAAACTCCTGCCCCTCTACAGCCTGTTGTTTCCGGGCCAGCACCTCATTAAGCTCGTCTTCCACTTCCTGAATGCAGCTTCCGTGCAGGAAGCTGCGCAGGCGCACGCGCGACGCTGCCTCGTCCATGAGGTCAATCGCTTTATCGGGCCAGAACCTGTCGTTGATATAACGGCCCGAAAGCTCGACGGCCGCATCTATCGCTTCATCCGAAATACGCACGCCGTGATGGACTTCGTACTGCGAACGCAGGCCCCGCAGAATGTCCTTTGTCTGTTCCCTGTCCGGCTCATCCACCTTTACCGGCTGGAACCGGCGTTCGAGCGCTGCGTCCTTTTCTACATGCTTGCGGTACTCGTCCGCCGTCGTTGCCCCGATAATCTGTATCTCCCCGCGCGCTAAAGCGGGCTTTAGGATATTGGCCGCGTCCATCGCGCCCTCAGACGCCCCCGCGCCGATGATCGTGTGCAGCTCATCGATGAACAAAATAATATACGCCGCCTTTTTCAGCTCGTCAATGGCTTTTTTCAGGCGCTCCTCAAACTCGCCGCGGTACTTTGACCCCGCCACCATCGCCGCAAGGTCCAGTGTGACCAGGCGTTTATCCAGGAGCATCTCGGGCACCTTCCCTGAAACGATCCTTTGCGCCAGCCCCTCGACGATTGCGGATTTCCCCACACCCGGATCTCCGACGAGGACCGGGTTGTTCTTCGTGCGCCGGCTCAGGATCTGCATAATGCGCTCAATCTCGGTTTTCCGCCCGATCACGGGGTCCAGCGCGTGCTCTCTGGCCGCCTTTGTGAGGTCTTTGCTGTACTGGTCAACAGTGGGCGTTGGAACATTGGACAGCGGACGCACCCTGACCGCGGCCGCCTGCGCATCGTTTTTCTTATTCTTTCCCGCCACAGACTTTCCGAGCAATTCGATATCTACGCCCAGCCCGGACAGTATGCGCGTCACCGCGCAATCCTGCTCATTAAGCATGGCCAGCAGCAGGTGCTCCGTGCCTACCGCGTCATCCCCCAGGATATCGGCCTGCTCGTGGCTGCTTTCCATGATACGCTTGGCGCACCGCGAATAACCGAACGCGGGCGTGAACTTATAATCCCCCGGGCCAACGAGCTGTTCTATGCCCTGGATCACGCGCTCTTTGGTCACGCATTCGGACTGCAGGGTTTTGGATACCGTCGTATCCTCAACGCTCAAAAGCCCCAGCAGCACGTGCTCGGTGCCGATGTAGTTATACCCAAGCAGCCGCGCCTGTTCTTTGGCTTCGTCCAGAACCTTCTTCGCTACGCCCGTAAATCTAGCCTGGTCCATTGATTTATTACACCTCTTTGGAAGGAAATATGGTTCATTTTTGTGGCCTGAGCGCCTCACGCACAATTTCGGCGCGCAAAACATCGCGGTCAAACAGCGAGAGTTCTCTGCCTGCGCGCTTCTGAAGCGACGCAGGCTGCGCCGCGATGAGCAGGGAATGGAGCGTAACGTGGCTGATGCCATCGATCAGCCCCAGGCTCAGCGCGAGCTTAATGTCTGAAAGAAGCGACATGAATTCACCGGCGGTCATGCGCCGCGCGTGCGTTGCTATGCCGTAGGACCGAAGGAGCTTATCCTCCAGCTCGATGCGCCCGTCGGAAGACATATACAGCATGCGGGCCTCGCGCTCGTCCTGTATGATCTGCTGCGCGCTGGTCAGTATCTTATCCGTTATCTCGGACTCGGAAAGCCCCAGCGTTACCTGATTGGACAACTGGTAGATATTTGCCACGGCGTGGCTTCCCTCGCCGTAGAGACCGCGCACGGCCAGGCCGAATTCGCCGACCGTTTTGAGCAGACTGGCGATGTATCCGGTTGCTGTGAGCGCAGGCAAATGCATCATCACCGACGCGCGCATGCCCGTGCCGATATTGGTAGGGCAGGCGGTCAGATACCCGAGTTTTTCGTCAAACGCAAACATCGTGCTGCTCTGGAGGGTACGCTCCAGTTCCATTACCAGGGCTTCCGCCTCATGAAGCTGCAATCCCGGAAGGATGCACTGAATGCGGACATGATCCTCTTCGTTGAGCATAACGCTCAACCGTTTATCAAAGCTCAGCAGCATGGCGGAATCGGGTTTTGTGCTCAACGCCGGGCTGATAAGATGCTGTTCCACGAGTTCGAGCTTATCGGTTTCCGACAGGTCATTCATTGGAAAGAAGGTATAGGCGCCCCCTGCACACTCCAGAGCGGTCCTTACGGTTTGGATGATCTCCTCCGCATGGTTTGTGTCCATCATACTCGGAAAAGGCAACAGTTCAAAATTGCGCGCCAGCCTGACGCGGCTGGAGATCACAATATCATCCTGCTCCCCGGAGGTGTTGAACCAGTATGCCAATTTCGCACCTTCTTCCATTAACCCTTTGTCGTTTCATCCTTAAGCTCGGCGATTTTATCGCGCAAAAACGCCGCCTGTTCGTATTGTTCCATCTGCACGGCTTCGTCCAGCTTTTTCTTGAGTTCGTTTATTTCCCTGTTGCGTTTATAATCCTCGCTCAACGTATTCGGTATGCCGCCGGTATGCTCCATGCGCCCCTGAACGCGCCTTAGTACCGGTTCCAGTTCCTTTGCAAAATCCTTATAGCACGTGCTGCAGCCAATCTGCCCTGTCTTTTTAATTGCCTCGAGCGTGCGTCCGCAGCGGCTGCACTTCAGTTCGGCTTCATCCGGCTGCTTTTGCTGCATGTTAAAAAGCCCGCTCAGAATATTGTTGATAGATGAGGTTGGAAAGCTAACGCTGTACCCGTACTGTGCCGCACAGACAGCACAAAGCCGTTGTTCTTTTTTAACGCCGTTGCTGATAATCGTCCTGTGTATCGTGGCCGGATTATGTTTGCACTCGTCACATAATATCATGCTTTCCCCTCCTTTCGCAGCTTCAATAATGCCGATACCTGCGATTTAAGGCACATCGCGCGCACGGCGTCCCTGACGGACACAGGCGCGATAATTGCCTTATCGCTCACACCAGCCTTCATCAATGCGGCTTCCCGCGAAGTAATGACCTTGCAGGACAGAAGCGCGCCGATGATTTCATTTGCTTCTTTTTCATCCATCGTTTCCCCTATGCGCTCGGTGAGCAGGGAATACAGGTAATCGTTCTCGTCGATATCGATCCTGACAATGCGGATAAAGCCGCCGCCTCCACGCCTGCTCTGGACCGCGTACCCGCGCTCTAGCGTAAAACGCGTGGACAGCACATAGTTTATATGCGAAGGCGCGCATTTAAAATGTTGCGCCAATTCGTTCCTCTGCAGTTCCAGCTCATTGTCGTCCTCGGTCATCAACGATTTAATGAACTGTTCAATGCTGTTGCACAAAGCAGGCATAAATACCACCCCGCGGAAATAATTGACTTTCTTTGACTATTATACCCTTTTTCTCACAAATACTCAATACCTATTTGTTAATATATGCATACGTAAAGCAAAGCCAGCCATCGTATTATAAGCCCTCCAGGCTCAGCGCATAGGTCTCGAATACAACTTTTCCGGATGCATCGAAGGAATCCTGGATCAAAAACAGCGTATCCTCCTCCTTCGATGCCTGTATGGCCGATACGGTGGAGAGCAGGAGCGGTTTCATTGCTGATGTACGCATATCAAGCATGTTCAGCGTATACGCAAAGGACGTCTGCCCGGTGGTCTTTGCATCTGCCTGTGCATTCGTTATGCAAAACAGCGATTGCGCGTCTGTTCCCCAGACGAAGTTTATAACAAAACCGGACTGTGTTTGAACAAGGGTTTTCCCTGTTTCCATGTCCAGTATGCTTACTGCACACCCCGTTTTGCTTGCCGAATCTCCGGCGTGCACGTCTTCCCCTGCGTTGTTTTCGATAACGGCCATATACCGTCCATCTGCGGATATGCTAAAATCGGTCCCGCCGGCAAAATCCCTTTTTGTGTTGGCGACCTCAAGATCAACCTCTGCTATCCGGCCTGTGCCCGAATCCTGGTTTTCCGGAAAATATGCGTAGTATATCTTATTTTTAGCATACGCAAGGCTGCCCGCATTGTTGCCCGTATCGCCGATAACCGTAAAAGCCTTCCCTGGTTCGGCCTCGTCCAGCTTAATGGATATCAACTGCTGGGCGCCTTTATTCATGCCGATTGCATAGAGCGTATTGGCGTCGCTCCCCCAGACATAATCGTTGACTTCCGTTTCCAGCCCTTCCTCGTACAGGTCGCGCAGAACCCCGCTTTGCATATCGTAGACATACAGGGTGTTCTTCCCTGTCGAAGCCGCTGTTTCAAGTATCGCCAGCAGCGATCCGTCATTCGAAAACTGCGCATCCGATATAAATGCAAATTCCGTGCGCATCAATCGGGCGGGTTCTTCGCCATGCGCGCCGGACAGCCACAGGTAATAGACGGCATCATTGTCCTGCGCCGCACCCGAAGCGGCGGCCCCCTTAGCAAACAGCAATTGTCCGGTTTCCGGCCTTGTTCCAAGGTACATCCCGCCCTGCATCACGACGGGCAGAATCTTCGGTTTCCCGTCAACGCTCACTACAGGTCCGGGTGGCAGAGCGTTCTCGCCAGGCTCGTCGTATTTGGGCAGAGCATTCCCCTTCAATGCAATAGCGTCCATGATGTCGGCGGCATTCTTCCCGGGCAGCAGCGTTTCAAGCTTGTTTGCCGTCTGTTTCATGAATTCTTCGGCTTCCTCTTTTGTTTCAAACGCACGCGAAACCATTACCGTATTTGAGAGGTCGCCGCACAGCACCGGCGTAAGTCCGAGAGAATCGTCAAATTTGCCTTCCTGATAATCCGCAAACGCATCAGCCGTAGCATAGTATTTCGTATCATCCGCAGTTTTTTTAACCGGCCTGAGTTCAATAGCAAGCTTATCCCCGTTCTCCTGAATCCTGTAGGCTGCCGCGTTGTTCAACTGGAAGTAAAGGATCATCGGCGCATTGGCCGACTCTTTGTCAAACGGCTCATAGTCCATTGGAATCTGTTTGATGCATCCGCGTATCAGCGGATTGTCCTTCCAATTGCTTTTTGATTTGTAATCCCAGTACTCTATTCCCGAAATTTCAAGCACGAAACGCGAAGGCGTACCAAGGCAATATGCTTTGTACGGGGGTACGGACGTCATCTGAGCCTCGTCCGCGTCGGAATAACGCGAACCCAGAGAGAACGCCAGCGTGAGGCGCGTAATATCGCCTTCCTGCCCCATCTCTATGTCTTTCAGGTTCACTTCCTCCGTACCCTGATTGGGGTCGCCTCCAAAATATTGCTGCTCCGGGCTGTAAAAACCCTCGTATTCGGAGGCAGGCGTCGAATTCGCTTCCGCCTGTACATCGTTCTGCATGCAGCCCCCCAGCGCCAGCAATAGACCAATGAGCACGCAGATTAAACACAACCTCTTTTGGCGCATATGCCATTATCCTCCCGTCAACCGTATCGTCCAACGCACTCGGCGTATCCTAAGTGCTTATCCGCCGAACAGTTTCAAAGCGATTTCATCGACGTGATACCGCACTTCTTCGATATCCAGTTTCGGATAAGCGCCTCTTTCATACAGTACAACACCGTCCACCATGGTCAGGATAACGTCGCGCGCCCCGCCGCTGTACACCAGATGCCTTTTGATATCCGTCATCGGCCAGTAATGCGGCTGATCGGTATCGACAAGAATCAGATCCGCGCGCATGCCTTTGCGAAGACTCCCAATTGCGTCATCCCAGCCAAGCGCCTTTGCGCCCGATTCCGTCGCCATGCTGAGCGCCTGCGCCGCCGTGACCGCCGTTGCGTCCTTCAACGCGCCCTTTTGCAGCGCGGCTGCGAGGTACATTTCCTGCCAGACATCCAGGTTATTGTTGCTCGCCGCCCCGTCCGATCCAAGCGCAACCGTCACGCCCGCGTCCAGCATCCGCTTCACCGGCGCGATGCCGCTTGCAAGGATGAGGTTGCTGCCCGGGCAATGCGCGACAACCGCGTTCTTATGTGCGATCAGTTCCATGTCCGCCTGCTCAAGCATCACGCCGTGCGCCAGCAGGCAGGGAACGTCAAACATGCCCAGTCCGTCAAACAGCTTTGCCGGCGTTTTCTGATGGCGCGCCTTGCACGCGTCATGCTCCTCCCGCGTCTCCGAAACATGAATATGCAGCCCGCAGCCCAGGTCCTGTGCGCGCTCGGCGGTATCCCGGAGCAGTCGGGGCGAGCAGGTATACTCGGCATGCGGCCCGAGTCCTACACGGATGCGGCCATTGCCCGCGCCGTTCCAGTTGTGGAACACCCTCGTCGCGTCCTTGAGGCGTCCGCCGTCGTCCGCGTCATCTCCCAGTATGGCGCGGCACAGATACGCGCGGATACCGCCCTCCTCCACCGCCTGGGCGATGTCGTCCATGAAAAAGTACATTTCAGCAAAAGCGGTGACGCCTGAAGACAGCATCTCGGCTATGCCCAGCATGGTCCCCCAATAGACCATTTCGCCGTTCAGCTTTGCCTCCAGCGGCCAAATCCTGTCGTTCAGCCATGTATGCAGCGGAAGATCGTTTGCCGCCGAACGCAAAAGGGTCATCGGGATATGCGTATGCGCGTTGATCAAACCGGGAAGCGCCAGCGCACCCCCTGCATCGATCGTCCGGCCGGGCGGTTTTGCGGATATGTAGGCCCCTTTGGGGCCGGCATACGTGATGCATCCGTTTTCAACCGCGATGCAGGCGTCTGTAATCATCCCTGTTCCGGTGTTTTCGTCTATCAGCCTGCAGTCCTTAATGAGCGTGCTTTTCATCCTATTCTCCTTCGCTGCTTAATAGATAATCCCGCTGCCTCTGCGTCAGCGCATCAATGCGTATGCCCAGCGCATTTAGCTTCATGTGCGCGACCCGCGCATCGACAGACGCGGGCACCTTATATACACGGTTCTCCAGTTTGCCTGCGTTTTCGAACACATAGAGCGCGCTCAGAATCTGCAGTGCAAAGCTCATGTCCATGATCTCCGCCGGATGCCCGTCCCCCGAGGCCAGGTTCACCAGCCTGCCGTCAGCCAGCAGGTTGAGCACACGCCCGTCTTTCATCGTATAACCCCGCACATTCCTGCGCCGCTCCTGAATTTTGCTGCTGCGTTGTTCCAGATCCGGCTTATTGACCTCCACGTCGAAGTGCCCTGCGTTAGCCAGCAGAACCCCGTCCTTCATGCGCTCGAAGTGGCGGCCTGTGATGGCATCGCGGCAGCCGGTTACCGTCACGAAAATATCTCCGAGCGGCGCCGCGTCGTCCATCGAGCAGACTTCGAATCCGTCCATCACCGCTTCGATGGCGCGGACAGGGTCCACCTCTGTCACTATAACGCGCGCGCCCAGGCCCCTCGCTCTTGCGGACACCCCGCGCCCGCACCAGCCGTAGCCCGCTACCACAACCACCTTCCCCGCAATCGTAAGGTTCGTGGTTCGCATAATGCCGTCCCATACCGACTGTCCGGTGCCGTAGCGGTTATCGAAAAGGTATTTGCAGTGCGCATCGTTCACGGCCACCATCGGGAACGCGAGCGCGCCTTCCCGTTCGCGCGCGCGCAGGCGGTGCACGCCTGTCGTGGTCTCCTCGCAGCCCCCCATGACGTTGCGCGCCAGGTCCGCGCGCTTGCCGTGGAGCAGATGCACGAAGTCGCCTCCGTCGTCGATGATCAGGTGTGGCGCGCAGGAAAGCGCTTCAATCAGATGCGCTTCGTATTCTTCGGGTGTTGCCCCGTACCACGCAAAAACCTCCACGCCGGCTTGGGCAAGCGCGGCGGCGATATCATCCTGTGTTGAGAACGGGTTGGACCCGGTTGCGAACACGTTTGCGCCGCTTGCATGCAACACCTGGCATAAATACGCCGTTTTGGCTTCCAGGTGCACCGAAACCGAAACGTTCAGCCCCTTGAGCGGCTGGCTTTGGGCAAGTTCGCGCTCCAGGCTGCTGAGTATGGGCATATAGCTTCGCACCCATTCAATTTTCCGTTTCCCTTCAGGCGCAAGCGCCGCGTCTCTGATTATGCTCATCCGTCATCCTCCGTCAGTTGAAAAACCGCGTGTCTTTTTGCAGGTCTTTCAGATACCGCGCGAACTCGTCTTTGAGATCGTCACGGCGCAGCGCAAACTCCACGGTCGCGCGCAAAAATCCCATTTTGTCGCCTACATCGTAGCGCTCGCCCTCAAAAACATAACTGTACATATCCTGCTGTTTCGCCAGCGCGCGCAGTGCGTCGGTGAGCTGGATCTCGCCGCCTGCGCCTGCCTCTGTCCGTCCGAGAAAATCGAATATCTCGGGGGTTATGACATAACACCTCAATATGGCGATCCGCGAAGGCGCCTGTTCGACAGGCGGCTTCTCAACAAGGTCGCGGACCCTGTGCAACCGTCCGCCTCCGTTGACCGGCGCTTCATACGGGTCTACAATGCCGTATTTGTGCACAACGTCCCTGTCAACCTCCTGAACGCCCAGAACGCTGCTGCCCACCTGATCGTATATATCGATCAGCTGTTTAAGCGCAGGGGTTTTCGCGCATACCACGTCGTCGCCGAGGAGTACGCCAAAAGGTTCGTCTCCGATAAAGGTCCGCGCGCAGTATATAGCATGCCCCAAACCTTTGGGTTCTTTTTGCCGGATATAATGAATGTCCACCAGATTTGAAATGTCCTCTACCAGATTCAGCAAATCGGTCTTGTGCTTGGACCGCAAATCGTACTCGAGCTCAAGCGACTTGTCGAAATGGTCTTCGATAGCGCGCTTGCCACGGCCGGTAACGATGAGAATATCTTCTATGCCCGATTCAATAGCCTCTTCCACGATGTACTGGATGGTGGGCTTGTCCACGATGGGAAGCATTTCCTTGGGCTGCGCCTTTGTAGCCGGCAGAAACCGCGTCCCCAGCCCTGCGGCGGGAATAATTGCTTTACGAACCTTCATGATTTTATCTCCATTTCTACGGCGGGGTAAATGAATTACCCCTTGCAGAAATGGGATAAAATTCATTTCCCCGCGCGTGCAATTTATTTTTGCATGCGCAAAAATATGCACATGCGCTGAAGTCTTCAAGAAATCTCCGATTCCTTTTCAGACTTCGTCTCCATTTCTACGGCGGGGTAAATGAATTACCCCTTGCAGAAATGGGATAAAATTCATTTCCCCGCGCGTGCAATTTATTTTTGCATGCGCAAAAATATGCACATGCGCTGAAGTCTTCAAGAAATCTCCGATTCCTTTTCAGACTTCGTCTCCTCTGTTCTTAATGGTTTAATTATACAATAATTTCGTGCATTTTTGTTGTATTCAGCAGTTATATAAACAAAAAACGCGTCGGTTTAGCACGCGTTTTTTGATATTTCCCGCTATGTATCAAAAGGGGCCTTACTTGGAATACAGCTCAGCGATGTCGTAATACGCCTTGTCCACGAGTTTGCGTTCCGTAACGGCCTTGTCAAGGTCCGCTACAACGATTTCGGTGCCGGAGAGCGCGACCATGTTGCCGTAATTGCCGCTCACAACCAGCTCGCCCGCCTTGATACCCATCTTCGTGCCAAGGATCCGGTCGAATGCCGAAGGAGCGCCGCCACGCACCGTGTGTCCCAGCACGACCGCACGGGTCTCCAAGCCGGTCTTCTTTTCAATCATAGACGCAAGCGTCTTGCCGATTTCCTTCTGAAGCAGGATCTTGTTGCCGAAAGCGTCGAGTTCAACTTCATCTTCGATGCCCTCAATTTCAAAGCCTTCCGCAACGGCAACGATCGAGTATCCGCATCCGCGCTCCTTGCGCTTGATCAGCACATCGCATATCTGATCGATGGTCTTGGGGAACTCAGGGATAAGGATAAGATGCGCATTGGCCGCCAACCCCGCCTGTATGGCGATCCAGCCGGTATGCCTGCCCATGATCTCGACAACAAAGCAGCGGTTATGCGACTCGGCCGTCGTATGTAGCCGGTCGATCAATTCCATCGCAACGTTGGCAGATGTGTCGAACCCGAAGGTGTAATCGGTGCAGGACAGGTCGTTGTCGATGGTCTTTGGAACGCCGATCATCTTCATGCCCATTTTCGTAAGCTTGTTTGCAACACCCAGCGTATCGTCGCCGCCGATGGCCACGATGCCCTCCAGTCCCAGATTTTCCATGGTTGCGCGGACTTTTTCGGGGCCGTTTTCGATTTTCATCACATTGGTGCGTGATGATTTCAGAATCGTGCCGCCCTTGGTCTGGATACCTTCCACATCGTCAAGCGTGAGCCATTTGCCTTCGCCGGTGAGCGCGCCCTTCCAGCCCAGCGACAGGCCGTAGACTTCGATACCGGCTTTAACGCACTGCTCCACAACGCCCCGGATAACAGCATTCAGCCCCGGGCAGTCCCCGCCCCCTGTCAAAATACCGATTTTTCTCATTTGATGTGCCTCCTTGATTTCAATTATGAATATATGTTCCGCCCTGGTCCGGTTGGACCCAAGCGGATTGTCAACTTATATATCATTCGCCAATTATCTTTATCAGGACGCGCTTTTTTCGCATCCCGTCGAATTCACCGTAAAATATCTGCTCCCACGGGCCGAGATCGAGCTTGCCGCCGGTAACGGCCACAACCGTTTCGCGTCCCATAACCGTCCGTTTCAGGTGCGCATCCGCGTTGTCCTCAAACCCGTTGTGCGCGTATTGCTCGTACGGCTTTTCGGGCGCGAGCTTTTCCAGCCAACACTCGAAATCCGCGTGCAGCCCGCTTTCATCGTCGTTGATAAAAACGCTCGCCGTAATGTGCATGGCGTTGCACAGAAGCAGGCCCTCTTTTATCCCGCTTTCCGCCAGCGCTTCCTCCACCTGCGGCGTGATATTCACGAGTTTGCGCCGCGCGGGAATCTTGAATACGAGTTCTTTTCTGAAACTTTTCATGCGCTTTCTCCGATAATAATATCTGCACGCTTCATGTTAGCGCATATGCAGCACCTGCGCAAGGAAATCCTGCATACGCTGAGTCTGCGGATTGAGCAGTATATCCTTTGGCAGGCCCTGCTCTATGATTCTGCCGCCGTCCATGAATACCACGCGGTCGGCCACTTCCCTGGCAAAGCCCATTTCATGCGTCACAACGATCATGGTCATGTTGTCGGCCGCCAGGTCCTGTATGACTTTCAATACCTCGCCCGTCAGTTCTGGGTCGAGCGCAGACGTCGGCTCGTCAAAGCAGAGGATGTCCGGCTCCATGGCAAGGGCGCGCGCGATAGCCACACGCTGTTTCTGTCCGCCGGACAATTCATACGGGTAGCTGTTCTTTTTATCGCCCAGCCCGACTTTCTCAAGCAGCGCGTGCGCCTTTTCAGCGGCCGCCTGCTTATCCTCCCTCAGAACGCGCACCGGGGCAATCGCGAGGTTCTGGGTGACGTTCAGATGCGGAAACAGGTTGAAATCCTGAAAGACCATGCCCATCTTCCTGCGGATGGCGCGTATCGACGACTCCGGCGCATAGTGTACCGCGCCGTTCTCATCTGTTGATACCATGGTATCGCCTTCGAGTATGATCTCACCGCTGTCGATACGTTCCAGACGTACGATGCAACGAAGAAACGTACTTTTCCCGGAGCCCGAGGGCCCGATGACCGCAAGCACCTCACCTTCGCAAAGCTCGAGATCAAGCCCCTGGAGCACTTCAGTACCGTTAAAGCTTTTATGGATGTTTTTGACCTGCAGCATGGTTCTTTCCATAATTATACCTCATAATACGCAAACCGTTTTTCCAGTGCGTTCAATATCAAAGTTACAATAAAAGTAATAATAAGATAGAAAACGGCTGCAAACAGGTACGGTGTAGGATTCAAGGTTGTAATCGCGCGACTGTCTGCCACTTTCAACAGGTCCTGCAATCCGATAACATATACCAGCGCCGTATCCTTCACCAAAGTAATCACTTCGTTGCTGACCGGCGGCAGCACCCGCCTGAACGCCTGCGGTAGCACAATGCGCATCATGGTTTGCCCGTATGTCATACCCAGCATGTCGGATGCCTCGTACTGCCCGCGCCCGATCGACTGTATCCCGCCCCGGAAAATTTCCGCAAAATACGCTGCGTAATTGAGCACAAACGCGATCACGGCAGCCAGAAACCTGTCAGTAATCTTTATCCCCAGGAAATCCAGACCAAAATAGATGAAAAGGATTTGTAGAATAAGAGGCGTACCGCGCATGATCCATGTATAGCACCAGATGAATCCGGAAAGAGGTTTAAACTTTGATAGCCGGCCCAGCGACGCTACGAACCCGAGCGGCAACGAGAGAACCAAAGTGATTGCGAAAAGGCTGAGTGTTATTCCCGAACCTTGTAGCATGTACAGCAGCAAAGTGTCAAGGTTCCCCATATAATTAAATGCTCCTTATGCGGCAAACCGAAGGATAAGACCCGGCAGGGTGGACGCCAGGCCTTATCCCTCAAACGCCTTCAAAATAAATTACTTCATTTACGTTTATTGGTTCACGTTGCTGACAATATCCTTGCCGAACCAATTTTTGCTGATTTTAGCTGCTGTACCGTCCGCATACACAGCGTCTATTGCCTTTTGGAGTTCCGCCTGGAAAGCGCCGTCGGTCTTCCGTACGCCAACGCCGTACTGTTCGTCCCCCAACGCGGTATCGAGCGCACGGTATTTGTCCGAGCCCTTGGCAAAATAGTAATTAAATACGACCATGTCCACAGCTACGCAGTCTACGCGCCCGCTGTCCAGATCCAGGAACGCCTTCGTATTATCATCAAACTTGACGACCTCTTTCAGGCTGTCCTTGAATTCTTTGTTGGAGTCGAGCGCATCATTCGCGCTCGAACCATCCTGAATGGCCAGGGTCTTGTCTTTGAGGTCCACAAGCGTCTGATATGGCGAATCCTTCTTAACAACGACGATCTGCTTGTTGTTCATGTACGGCTTGGTAAAATTGATCTCCTTCAAACGATCCGCACTGATCGTGCATCCATTCCAGATCACGTCGATCGTACCCTTGTTCAGCTCCTGCGTCACTGTCTTCCATACGACGGGCTGAAGCTTTACCTCAACACCCATGCGCTTGGCAACTTCCTTTGCAAGGTCGATGTCAAAGCCGATAATCTCATTCGTTTTCTCGTCCCTGAAGCCCATCGGCGGGAATGCATCATCCAATCCCAGTACAAAGTATCCCTTCGCCTTGATATTTTCCCAGGACTGGTCGGTAGCCTGCGTCCCTGTCGGCTGCACGGATGCTTGGGGCGTAGCAGTGCTGCAACCCGCGGCGAAAAGTGCAACCGCCAAACATAACATAATAAGAATCGAAACAGTTTTTTTCATATGCTCAACCCTTTCACAAACAAAATGCCTGGGTTCATTATACTTTACGCATGTGCATTAGTAAACTGTAAGCAGCCAAATGCACCCTCCAAAATAATCCGTGCCAGCCTTATCCGCGGCGGCATTGCCTAACAATATAAAAAGGCGCTCGTTATAAACAAACGCCTTTTTATTCTCACCTATCAGAAATGAATGGCATGTCCGGTTACAGCATGTGCGGCTTCCATAATGGTCTCCGACAGCGTCGGATGCGCATGCACCACACGCGCGACGTCTTCGGCCGTTATCTCGAGGTCGATGTAGGCAGCAGGCCCGTCGATGAGTTCGGTTACATGCGGGCCGACCATGTGGACGCCCAGGATCTCGCCGTATTTTTCATCAGCGACAATCTTGACAAAGCCGGTCGTTTCTCCGTACGATATTGCTTTGCCGCTTGCCATCATGGGGAACTTGCCCACCTTCACCTTGTAGCCCTTTTCCTTGGCCTGCGCTTCGGTCAGGCCTACGCTGGACACCTCGGGCACCGTGTACGTGCAGCGCGGGAGATTGTAGTACGTGAGCTTCTTTACCGGCTTGCCTTTGATGGCATCGACCGCAACCAGGGCCTGCGCGCTGGCAACGTGCGCCAGTGCGAGCTTGCCGGTAATATCGCCAATCGCGTATACGCCTTTTACATTGGTCTGCATGCTGTCGTCGATCTCGACGTACTTGCGCTCGTTGAGCTTGATACCGACTTTGTCAAAGCCTTCGGTGTTGGGGCGGATACCGGCCGAAACCAGCATCTTGTCGCATTCCAGCACAGTTGCTTTTCCGTCTTTGTTTACGGTGACCTTTATTCCCTTGCCGCTTTGATCGATCTTCTCAAGTTTTGTGCCGACCATAAATTTGATTCCGCGCTTGGCAAACGCTTTTTCAACTTCAGCGCTTACCGCTTCATCCTCGTTGGGCAGCACGCGCGGGAGCATCTCCACGACCGTTACCTCGGCGCCGTACGTGGTCCAGATGTTCGTGAATTCCATGCCGATGGCGCCCGCTCCGATGACGACCATCTTTTTGGGCACTTCGGTAAGCTCGAGAGCCTGGCGGGATGTCATAACCTTTTCGCTGACTTCCACACCGGGGATCATGTTGGGACGTGAGCCTGTTGCCAGTATGATGTTTGTAGCTTCAATAATTTCGCCTTTAGGCTCTACTTTGACTTTCTTTGCGTCGACCAAACTCGCTGTGCCTGTGAACAATTCAACCTTGTTCTTTTTTAACAGGCCGGCAATGCCCCTGGTGAGCTGCGAGCTGACATCGCGGCTGCGCTTCTGCGCCGCGGCGTAATCGCCCTTTACGCTCTTCTTATCCAGAGCAACGCCAAATTTGTCGGCTTCCAAAACGGTGGCCAGCACTTCCGTGTTGCGCGCAAGTGCTTTTGTGGGGATACAACCCCAGTTCAGGCAGGTTCCACCCAGGTTTTCCTTCTCCACCAGCGCCGTTTTAAGGCCCTGCTGTGCAGCATAGATCGCCGCGACGTATCCGCCCGGCCCGCCGCCGACTACAACTACATCGAATTTTGCCATGTAAATTCCTACACCTCCTTGTAAATGGCCGGTAACGCTTTCACCGGCTCAAAACATGGAATGACGCATGTATGCCAAGACCGGCAAGGCACACATGCGTTTCCCTATATTAAACTGTTGATTTACAGGATGATCTTCATCGGATCTTCCAGTAATGCCTTTACCCTTGCAAGGAACTTGGCGGCAGGCGCGCCGTCCACGATCCGGTGGTCGAACGACAGGGTGATCTTCATCATGGGACGGATCACGATTTCATCGTTCACGACAACAGGCTGCTTGATGGTTGCGCCGACGGCAAGAATGACGCACTCGGGCGGGTTTACAATCGCCTTGAAGAATTCGACGCCAAACCCGCCGAGGTTGGAAATGGTGAAGGTTCCGCCGGACAGGTCGCCGGGCTGTGTCGCGCCTTCTTTTACGCGCTCAACAACGGCCTTGAATTCCTGAGCGAGCTGAAGCACGCCCTTCTTGTCCACATCCTTGAGCACGGGAACCAGCAGGCCCCTCTCGGTGTCCACCGCAATGCCGATATTGATATCGTCCATGACATAGATCGTATCGCCATCCGCGCTCAGCTGGGAATTGATCATGGGATGATCCTGCAGCGCGCGCGCGCAGGCCTTTGCAATCAGCTCGTTGAAACCGACCTTGATATCAGCGTTGTCGTTGATCTGCTTGCGCCATGCGATCATGTTGGTCATATCGCAGCTCATGGTTAGTACTGCCAGCGGCTTTGTTACCGTGCTCTCGACCATACGCTTGCCGATAACCTTGCGCATACCGGTATAGGGCACGGTATTTGCGGATGCCGGAGCGTCAGCGGCGGCTGCCGGTGCAGGTGCGGCTGCGGGCGCAGCGGCTTCTGCGGGCTGATATGCCAGAACATCCGCTTTGGTGATGCGAACGCCCTTTGGCGTGATCTTGGTATAATCAATGCCCATTTCCTTTGCCATCTTCTTTGCCAGCGGGGAAATCTTCACCCTTCCAGCCGGTGCGGCTTCTGCCGCAGCGGGAGCGGCAACGGGAGCCGCGGCCGCGGCGGGCGCGGCTTCTTCTTCGGCGGCAGGGGCAGCCTGGGCGCCGCCACCGGATTCGTACTGCTTGAGCAGATCGTCAAAGTTCTCTCCGGCAGTGCCGACGATAGCAACAGGCTCATAGCATTCTACCAGATCGCCGGGCTTTGCCAATATCTTCAATACGGTACCGCTCTGATCCGCGGGAATATCCTGAATATCTTTATCGGTCTCCGCTCTGAAGGCCATCTCCCCGAATTTAACCTCTCCGCCTTCGGAAACAAGCCACTCAGAAATAACACCGTCGACCATGTTGACGCCTATTTTAGGCAGAGTCATAAATTTCGCCATGTTATTTCACCCTCACATCAATTATTCAAGCACTTTGCGCACTGCTGCAATGATCGTATCCTTGTTCGGCGGGCACAGCGCTTCGAGCGTCCTGTTGTATGCGATAGGAACGTTCAGGCTGCCGACGCGCAGCGGAGGCGCATCCAGCAGGTCGAATCCGCGCTTGCAGATCTCGGCAATGATTTCGCCGGTAACGCTGCCGCGCTCACATGCTTCTGTCACCGCGATCACGCGGTTTGTCTTTGCAATGGACTCCATAACAGTGTCCATATCCATGGGCAGCAGTGTGCGCAGGTCGACGATCTCAACAGAAATGCCTTCTTTTTCCAGCTCGTTTGCAGCTTCCTCCGAAACATACGTCATGTAGGAGTAGGTTACGATGGTAACGTCCTTACCCTCACGCCGTACGGCCGCCTTGCCAATCGGAACGGTGTAGTCCCCGTCGGGAACCTCGCCCCTGATCTGGTAGCAGCGTTTGTGCTCGAAGAATATGACGGGGTTATCATCACGGATCGCAGACTTGAGCAATCCCTTTACATCGTAGGGCGTGGAAGGCGCGCAGACTTTCAGGCCGGGAACGCCGATAAACCATGCCTCATGGTTCTGCGAGTGCTGCGCCGCAACACCGCCGCCGACGCCGAAGGGCGAACGGATAACAACGGGAACCTTAGCCTGTCCGCCGAACATAAAGCTGGTCTTTGCAGCCGTGTTTACGATCTGGTCCATGGGCAGCGTAATCCAGTCGT
>JBMOLJ010000017.1:0-26788 GCA_049324235.1 Bacillota bacterium | reverse complement strand
ACGAGCGGACGCAGGCCGGCGATGGCAGCGCCGATGCCCAGACCGGTAAATGACGCTTCGGAAATCGGCGTGTCGATAACACGTTTCGGTCCGAATTCCTTCAGCAGTCCTTTTGAAATTCCGAAAGGATTTCCGCGGAGGGCAACGTCGCAACCCATGATGATAACATTTTCATCACGCGTCAACTCTTCCCTCATTGCTGCGGTTATAGCTTCTCTAAGCGTAATCTTCGCCATAGTATTTATCCCCCACTCAAGAAATTAAATAATTTTTTGCCGCTTTATTTAATAATTTCGCCGTTTGCATACAGGTCGTCGTAGAGCGAATCGGGCGAAGGCTCGGTGCACTTCTCCGCATACTCGATGCTTTCGTCGACGGCCTTCTTGCAATCGGCTTCAATGGCTTCAAGCTCTTTTTTCGTCGCGATCTTGTTGGCCAGCATGAATTCGCGCATCCTCTTGATGGGATCAAGCTCCCAGTAAGGCTCGACCTTGGTCATATCCCTGTACCAGTTGTCGTCCGTTGCGTGGTGTCCGAGCACGCGGAGGTACTTCGCCTCGATGACGGTCGGGCCTTCGCCGGCGCGCGCCCTTGCAACGGCCTGCCTTGTGGTCTCATAAATATCATAGATGTTGAAGCCGTCGCACTGGAAGCTGGGAACGCCGTAACCGATACCCCTCTTATAGAGGTCGGTCTCGCGGACCACGCGGCTGATCTCCGTTGCGATAGCCCACTGGTTGTTCTCGCATACAAAAATAACCGGAAGGTTCCATGCCGCGGCCATGTTGACCGACTCAGCCCATACGCCGGAGTTGGATGCACCGTCGCCGTGGAACACTACGGTTACGTTGTCGTTGCCTTTTACGCTTGAGGCCAGCGCCGAACCGACAGCGCTCGGCATGCCTGCGCCAACAATGCCGGTTGCGCCCAGCATTCCGATGTCCATGCACGCGATGTGCATGGAGCCGCCGCGGCCCTTGCAGTACCCTTCAACCTTTCCGTAAAGCTCGGCCATCATCTTGTTGATGTCGCCGCCCTTGCAGATAACGTGGCCGTGGCCCCTGTGCGTGGAGCCGATCATGTCGTCCTTGCGCAGGTTTGCGCAGACACCGGCTGCAATGGCTTCCGCGATGATGTACGGGTGGAAATATCCGCTTACTTTGTTGGCCATCCACAGCGGCTTGACTGCTGTTTCAAACTCGCGGGTAAGCACCATGTTTTTGTACATTTCCTTCTGCTTTTCGGGCGTCAGCCCTTCGGGAAGGAACATTTCCTTGTAAGCTTTGAAATCTTTTTTTAATTCATTCAAAACATCGGTGTTTTTCATAGATTCGTTCCCCTTTTGCAATTATTTAACTTTTTATCATAGGCATTTGTGCAAGCATAAACGCCTTTGAAAATATATAAACTACCTTACCCTGCATTTCATGCTGCCTGGAGTACGTTGCGTGAACCAGACTATGCATCCTGAAGATGCTTACCCGGCAGACAGGGACCCCTTTCCCCGCCTGTAAACTACGACCTCCTTCCGGCAATAATCTTGTTCATCACGCAAATGAGCGTTCAGGTTCACTTTTTCACATCCGCACATTAAAAAAGTCCATGCAACGCTTATCCTTTACAGGGGTAAGGCATTTCATGCCTTTGAAGCATATTTATTTGTTTTCCTGAAATGTCAAAGCCATTCACAGCTTTAATATATACATCTTTACTTTTGCTCATAACTTTAGTTCATTATCACATTTTCCCCCGGGTTTTGTCAAACTAATTTTGCCGCTCAGAAAGCCTGTCCCGGGAGGTTTCATGACGAAAGCCTGAATCATGTTTGCCCGGGCTTCATTGTTTTAACGCAACCTGTCATACAAGGCCGCCCACCCGGACGCCTCCATCTGCACGGGGTTACCGCTCATGCTCCCTCCGAAGCATTCCGCGCCCATTTTTTGCGCTATTTCTCCGTTGATGTCCAGGTTTTTCAAATCAGACGGTATGCCCAGTTTATCGTTGAGCTCTTTAATAAAATCAATGGCAGCCCTGGTCCCGTCGCCTTTTTTGCTGTACGCTTTACCGGTCAATGCTTCGCCCGCCTCATCATACAGCCACGGTTTCTGCATAGCGTTGATCTCCATGACATACGGTATAAAAATACCCACCGCCTCACCGTGTGAAACCGGAAAGTGTATATTCAGGGCCATGCCCAGCCCGTGTGCGGCGCCCAGCCCGCTGTTTGCCAGAGCCAGGCCGCCGCACAGCGCGCTTAAGGCCATGCCTTCGCGCGCTTCGATATCGTCCGGCTTGTCATACGCCCGCTTGAGGTATTTGCCCGCGAGCGTGATTCCCTCAAGCGCAATCGCTCTGGTCAGGGGAGTGGGGTTTTTCACTGTGGTGTATGCTTCCAGATTGTGCGTCATCGCATCGATACCCGATGTAGCCGTAGCCTTTGGGGGTAAACCGACGGTGAGCGTGGGGTCGATGATCACAATATCGGCGATCATCCTGTCATCCCGCATGCTGCGTTTGAATTTTTCGGCCTTGGAACCGAGGACCGCATTTTTGGTGACCTCGCTGCCGGTACCCGATGTGGTCGGCATGGCAATAAACGGCACAGGCGCACGGACCACCTTTTTGCCTGTACCAACGAATTCAAGATAGTCCTTTGCACTCGGACCGTTTGTAATGAGCGCCGCTGTGGCCTTGCCCACATCGATCAGGCTGCCGCCGCCTAATGAGAGCACCGTATCGCAGCCTTCCCTCGCGGCCAGGGCGTACGCCGCGTCCACGTGCTCCACATCCGGTTCGCCCGCAACATCCGTAAAATACGTGCATTTGATGCCCTGCGCATGGAGCTGTTTCCCCAGCCTGTCCGCGACACCGTTATTCAGAAAAGCTTTACGGGTTACAACAAGGAATTTCTTTCCAAAACCGTTCATGTACTGTCCCAGTTCGTCGAATGCGCCGCTTTTGAAAATGATCCTGGGCGCCGTCAAAAAAGTAAAATTCATCAAAATCCTCTGCAATGAAACTTATTACAAGTTGGTGTTACCAACCGTATTTCTGCTTTTTCGAACATATTATACAATTTTTTGCATGATAAATCAATTCAGAATCCGCGGCTGCTGCCGCCTCCGCCGCCGCTGCCGCCACCCCCGCTGAAGCCGCCGAAGCCGCCGCCGCCGAAGCCGCCGCCGCCGAAGCCGCCCGGTCCGAAAAACCAGAAGCCTCCGCCCCGGCCACCGCGCCCCCCGCGGCGCAGGCTGCCCCCGATAACGACCATAAGGAATACAAGGCCGCTGACAATAAATTCTACCACGGAACCCCTGCCGTCCGATCGTTCCTCAAGCGGAAGCCCGTACGGGCGTTCGAACTGCGAAGCGTCCAGCCCGTATTCCTTGCATATCTCCTGCACAATGGCGCTGTATCCCTGCATCAATCCGTTATTGAAGTCGTCGTTTTTGTAATACGGTATCATATACTGGTCCTGTATGCGGCCGGTCTTCGCGTCATTGAGCGCGCCTTCGAGGCCGTACCCCACCTCGATGCGGGATTCGCGCTCATCAAGCGCAAGCAGAATCAGTACGCCGTTGTCCTTCTCTTTATCCCCGATGCCCCAGGTTCTTAAAACCTGCAGAGCAAATTCTTCCAGCGTCCGGCCGCCCAGGCTCTTTACCGTGAGGACAACAACCTGCGCCCCGTGCGCGCCGTCCGTCTTCTGCAGGCGGCTCCCCATATCCAAGATCCTGTCCTCGGTCGCCTGGTCCATCACCTCAGCATAATCGTTTACGTAAAACTTTTTGGTAGGCTCGGGAATTTTCGCCGCGCTTTCGCACGCGCTCAGAAAAAGCGTGCACGCCAGTATACAAAGCAGGATCAAACGCTTTTTCATGGTACACCTCGCCTTATTGTCCGCATGGACATACTCAATTACACAAAGGCTCAACAGGAAGGACTTTCCGTGGAATTATTAAACGAATTTTCTGCCAATCCTCAGAAAGTGACTTCGGGGGCTTCTCGGTCCGTTGCCTCGGCTTCAAAATATTCTGAGGGGCCAAAGCCGAACATGCCGGCTATGATGCTGGTGGGGAAAGTTTTTATTTGCGTGTTGTAAGCGCGTACGGTATCGTTATAATCCTTGCGGGCCACTGCGATGCGGTTCTCTGTGCCCGCAAGCTCATCCTGCAATCCGATGAACTGCGTGTCCGCCTTCAAATTCGGGTAATTCTCGACAACGACCAGCAGCCTGCTCAAAGCGCTGGTAAGCTCGGTATTCGCGGCGCTCTTCTCTCCGACTGTCTGCGCCCCGGCAAGCTTGGCGCGCGCCTCGGTCACCGAATCAATCGCGGCCTGCTCGTGCTTGACATACCCTTTCACGGTATTCACAAGGTTGGGGATAAGATCAGCCCTGCGCTGGAGCTGCGTGTCTATCCCGCTGAACGCGCTGTTCACATTCTCCCTTGCGACCACCAGAGAGTTGTTCGTTGCTATTACAAAAACAGCAAGAATCAGGACAACCGCCAAAACGACGATAAGAATCTTCGTATTCTTCTTCATAAAATCCCTCTCCCAGAATTTTTTCCTCAGGCAAAATGCAAGCGCCAATACTTGATTTTATTATATTGTATGGAAACCATCTGCGTCAAATCATCCTAAACGATTCACAGGTTTGCGCCGGGTAACCGCCCCCCGCGAAGCCATTCCCTGAAAATCCTGCAAAGCCTTCCCTGGCAACTCCCCGCAAAGCCGTATAGCTTTGCGGGGAAAAGGAGGAGCAACGGAGCGGTGCAAAAAACCCCTGAGTGGCAAAGCCATTCAGGGGTTTTTTGCGGAGCGTAGTTTGCTCCGACGTGGTGGTCTGTACTGGACTCGAACCAGTGACCCCTGCGATGTGAACACAGTGCTCTACCAGCTGAGCTAACAGACCGCATAACACATAGTATTGTAGCGCATACAAAGGTAAAAATCAAGTCTCACAAACGAATAAAAAAATAATAGGCGACGCATTCTAAGAGCGAAGGAGGGTTTGCCTGTGCTCGTATCGTTTTTGCGCACAATCATTCTTTTTTCACTCGTCGTTTTCGCGGTTCGCATGATGGGCAAACGCGAACAGGCGCAGCTGCAACCCTTTGAGATCGTCATTGCCGTCATGCTGGCTGAACTTGCCGGCATCCCCATGGCCGATATGGGCATTCCGCTCCTCTTCGGCGTCATACCCATCCTGACGATCCTGCTCATCCATTACGTGATATCAACGCTCATGCTCCACAGCGAACGCGCCCGCGCGATTCTTTGCGGACGCCCCACCATCGTTATCGAAAGAGGGCGTATACGCATGGACGAGCTCAAACGCCTGCGCTGCAATCTCAACGACCTGCTCGAACAGCTCCGGTCACAGCAGGCTTCCATCGAATCGGTGGAATATGCCATATTCGAGCCGGGCGGGTCCCTGAGCATCATACTAAAATCACCGCAGCGGCCGCTTACCCCCGCGGATATGTGTATGCCGTCCGCTCCTGCCACGCTGCCCACGCCCATTGTGCTGGACGGCAAAATGCACGACAAAAACCTGCGGTCCCTGGGGCACAACGAAGGCTGGTTCAAATCCGAGCTTGAAAAGCTGGGATATCACGACATTAAGAATGTAACCTTTGCCACAATCGATGAAAAACAGGTGCTGATCGTACAGGGGAGCGGACCGCTGGATACGCTTCAAAAACACACCCTCCAATCGGAAGAACAGGCGGCGCATGCATGAAACACCGGAACATTATCGTTTTAATCGTTGCCATCGTGCTGGTTTTCCTGCTTATTTATCCCACAGTATATATGCAGGCGGAAGGCAGCAAATATCTCAAAAACATCGAAGAAATCAAGGACGCGCTCCAGAAACGGGATGCCGCTCTCGCCATGGAAAAAAGTGCGGAGAAGCTCTCAAAATGGGATGGAAACAATATTTGGATTCTTGCATTCACGCCTCATGCAGAAACCGAATTCATCAAGGACTCCATCATAGAACTCAACCACAGCATCGGGCAAAAAAACTACACACTGGCGCTCGAAAGGACCGATATCATTTATTCAAAAATCGATCATCTGATGCAGGCGTCGCGCCTGTCCCTGGAAAACCTTTTCTAAAGGTCCGTTTCCAGCACCTTTTTCAGCCAAATTCCCGTGTAACTGCCCGGAACACTGCAAATCTCCTCCGGTGTCCCGCATGCGACGACCTCGCCGCCCTTGTCCCCGCCCTCGGGGCCAAGGTCGATTACATAATCCGCCGTCTTGATAACATCGAGATTGTGCTCGATCACGACAATCGTGTTGCCGCCTTCCTGCAGGCGTTTGAGTATCTTAATCAGCCTTGCGACGTCTGCGACATGCAGGCCGGTCGTCGGTTCGTCGAGTATGAACAGTGTGCGCCCCGTGCTCTTTCGGCTCAGTTCAGTCGAGAGCTTGATGCGCTGCGCCTCGCCCCCCGAAAGCGTGGTCGAGGGCTGCCCGAGCCTGACATACCCCAGCCCGACGTCGCAGAGCGTCTGCAGCTTTTTTTTGATGCGGGGGATATGCTTAAAGAATTCCAGCGCGTCCTCCACCGTCATATCCAATACATCCGCGATGTTCTTTTCCTTGTACCTGACTTCCAGCGTTTCCCGGTTATACCGCTTTCCGCGGCAGACCTCACAGGGCACATACACGTCGGGCAGAAAATGCATCTCGATCTTGATGATGCCGTCACCCTTGCAGGCCTCACACCTTCCGCCCTTGACATTGAAGCTGAAGCGCCCGTTCCTGTAGCCGCGCATCTTCGCGTCTGGCGTCTGTGCAAACAGCTCCCGCACAAGATCGAACAGACCGGTGTACGTCGCGGGGTTGGAGCGCGGCGTGCGCCCTATGGGCGACTGGTCGATGTCGATGACCTTGTCGAGGTAGTGATGGCCTTCTATCGCGTCGAATGCCCCGGGCTTGGTCTTTGCGCGGTTGAGCATCTTTGCGAGCGCCTTGTGCAGGATATGGTTTACCAGGCTGCTTTTGCCCGAACCGGATACGCCCGTTACGCAGGTAAACACCCCCAGCGGGAAACGCACGTCGATGTTTTTGAGGTTGTTCTCCCGTGCGCCCAGCACGCTCAGCCATTTTCCGTTGCCGGCGTTGCGTTTGTCCGGCACGCTGATTTTTTTCTTTTTCCCGATATACTGTCCCGTTATCGACTCTTTGCATTCGATGATGTCGCGCACGGCGCCCTGCACGACCACACGGCCGCCGTTCTCTCCCGCGCCCGGGCCGATATCCACAACATGGTCTGCGGCGCATATCGTCTCTTCATCATGCTCCACCACGATCAGCGTGTTCCCGAGGTCCCGAAGGTTCTTGAGCGTGCTGAGCAACCGCGCGTTGTCGCGCTGGTGCAGGCCGATGCTCGGTTCGTCGAGTATATACAACACGCCCACCAGGCTGGAGCCGATCTGCGTCGCAAGCCGGATGCGCTGCGATTCCCCGCCCGACAGGCTGCCCGCCGGACGCGAGAGCGTAAGGTAATTCAGCCCGACATCCGATAAAAAGGTGAGGCGGGCGCGTATCTCCTTGAATATCTGCTGTGCGATCATCCGCTCCTTTTCGCGTAAGGCTAGGGAGTCAAAGAACGCAAACGCTTCCTGTACCGACAGATGCGAAACCTCGGCTATGGATTTTTCGCCCACCGTTACGGCCAGCACTTCCTTTTTCAGCCTGTCGCCATGGCAATCGGGACAGACGATGTTGGACATATACTGGCTCAGGGCCTCTTTAGCCGCCTCGGACGCCGTCTCGTGATAACGCCGTTCCAGATTGCTCAGGATACCTTCAAAGGTAGTCGAAAAAACGCCGTTCCCGTATTCGCGCTCATAATGGAACGAAACCTTTTCCTTCCCCGTACCGTACAGGATTACCCGAATAGCCTCCGGCGGCAAATCCTTCACCGGTACGTCCAGCGAAAAACCGTAGTGGTCCGCCAGGCCTTTGAGGTACATGTCAGCCATTGTGCGCTCGGCGGCCGAGTTCCACCCCGAAACCTGAATCGCGCCTTCCCTTAACGAAAGATTTTTGTTGGGAATGATCAGATCCGCGTCCATTTTCGTAAGCGTCCCGAGGCCGGAGCAGGTAGGGCAAGCCCCGTAGGGGCTGTTAAAGGAAAACATGCGCGGCGTCAGCTCTTCGACGCTGATGCCGCAGTCCGGGCAGGCGTAGTTCTGGCTGAATAAGCGTTCCTCATCCGTATCCGCATGCGCGATGCGCACCAGCCCGCCGCTCAAGGAAAGCGCGGTCTCCATCGACCCGGCCACCCGCGCCTCTGCGCCCGGGCGGACCACGATCCTGTCCACCACCACGTCGATATCATGCTTCTTGTTCTTGTCCAGCTTTATCTCTTCACCCAATTCGAGAATCTGCCCGTCGATGCGCACACGCACGTACCCGTTCTTCGCAATCTCGTCCAGCAGCTTCACGTGCTCACCCTTGCGCGCACGCACCACCGGCGCAAGCACCTGCAGCCGCACGCCTTCCTCCATGGACATCACCTGGTCCACGATCTGGTCGACCGACTGGCTTGCAATCTCCCTGCCGCACATAGGGCAGTGCGGCACGCCGATGCGCGCATACAGAAGGCGCAGGTAGTCATGGATTTCGGTCACCGTGCCCACGGTGGAACGCGGGTTGTGGCTGGTCGTTTTCTGGTCTATGGATATGGCGGGCGACAGCCCCTCGATGTAGTCCACGTCCGGCTTGTCCATCTGCCCGAGGAACTGGCGCGCATACGAGGAAAGCGACTCGACGTAGCGCCGCTGGCCCTCCGCGTAGATCGTATCGAATGCCAGCGACGACTTGCCAGACCCGCTCAGGCCTGTAAAAACGATGAGCTGGTTGCGCGGCAGTTCCAGATCGATATTTTTCAGGTTATGCTCTCTTGCACCCTTTATGGTAATTACTTGCTTCAAGTCTTTTTAGCTCCCCGTCTGTTGTTGGGCCTTCCCCCGTACCTTCTGCGCTGTTCCTGCTTTTGGGGTGCGGGTTCTCCCTTTAGTTGGAGTATCCGGTCGCGCAGCACCGCGGCGCGCTCAAATTCGAGCGCGGCGGCGGCTTTCTGCATGTCCTGCTCCAATAAAAGTATTTCCGCCGCCCTTGCCGCTTCATCAACGCTTTGCGTCTCCATCTCCGTTTCGGCGCGTGACATTTCGAGGATGCTGCGCACGCTCTTTTGGACGCTCTGCGGAACGATGCCGTGCGCTGCGTTGAACGCCTTCTGCTTCTCACGGCGGCGGTTGGTCTCATCGATTGCTTTCTGCATCGAATCGGTGACAGTATCCGCGTACATAATGACGCGCCCGTTCACGTTGCGCGCCGCGCGCCCGACTGTCTGAATGAGCGACGTCGCCGAGCGCAGGAAGCCTTCCTTGTCGGCGTCCAGCACGGCGACCAACGATACCTCGGGCAGGTCCAGCCCCTCGCGCAGCAGATTGATGCCGATGAGGACGTCGAACGCCCCCAGCCGCAGATCGCGGATGATCTCCATGCGCTCCATCGTGTCGATGTCCGAATGCATGTACCGCACGCGGATGCCCATCTCCGCGTAATAATCCGTCAGCTTTTCCGCCATGCGCTTGGTCAGCGTCGTGACCAGCACCCGCTCTCCTCTTTCCGCCGTGCGCGTGATCTCATGCAGCAGGTCGTCCACCTGCCCCTCCACGGGACGTACGTCGATCTGCGGGTCCACAAGGCCGGTCGGACGGATAATCTGCTCCACCGTCTGCTCCGCGCGGTCCAGCTCGTAAGGCCCCGGCGTGGCGCTCACATAGATGGCCTGCCCGACGCGCTTCTGGAATTCCTCGAACTTTAACGGCCGGTTGTCAAATGCGGAGGGTATCCTGAACCCGTAGTCCACCAGCGCGGTCTTACGGGACAGGTCCCCCGCGTACATGGCCCGTATCTGCGGTACGGTCTGGTGCGACTCGTCTATGAACAGCAAAAAATCATCCGGGAAATAATCAAGCAGCGTAAACGGCGGCTCTCCCGGCTTGCGGCCGTCGAAATACCTTGAATAGTTCTCGATGCCCGTACAGTACCCCAGCTCGCGGAGCATCTCCATGTCATAATGCGTGCGCTGGAGCAGGCGCTGGGCCTCCAGCTCCTTTCCCTGGTCTCGAAGCTCTTTCACGCGGTCATAGAGGTCGCTCTCTATGGCTTCCAGCGCGCCATTGAGCTTATCGCGCGAGGTCGCATAGTGCGAGGACGGGAAAATGGCGATATGCGCGCGCCTGCAGACGATCTCCCCCGTAATCACGTTGATCTCGCTGATGCGCTCGATCTCATCGCCGAAAAACTCCACGCGCACGGCCCGCTCGGAGGAATTCGCCGGAAATATCTCCAGCACGTCGCCGCGCACGCGGAAGGTACCCCGCGAAAAATCGATATCGTTGCGGTCATACTGTATATCGACAAGCCTGCGGATGACATCGTCGCGGTCAAACCGCATGCCCTCGCGCAGGGAGACGCTCAGGCGCAGGTATTCCTCCGGGTCGCCGAGCGCGTATATGCAGGACACACTGGCCACGATGATAACATCACGGCGCTCGTTGAGCGCCGAGGTGGCTGAATGCCGCAGCTTATCGATCTCGTCGTTGATAGTGGCAACCTTTTCAATGTAAATATCCGAAGACGGGATATATGCTTCCGGCTGGTAATAATCATAATAGCTCACAAAGAACTCCACGGCGCTGTTTGGGAAGAACTCCTTGAACTCGCTGCAAAGCTGCGCAGCCAGCGTCTTATTGTGTGCAATGACCAACGCGGGGCGCTGGACACGCTCAATCACGTTGGCCATCGTAAAAGTCTTTCCCGAACCGGTCACGCCCAGAAGGATCTGGCCGGAATACCCTTTTTGCAGCCCGTCGGCGAGTCTGTCAACCGCTTCGGGCTGGTCCCCTTTTAGTGTATACTCGGAAACAATACGGAACTCGTTCATGCAAATACCTGTTCATCGCTAAAACTCATAGTCGCAGGCCGCGCTGCCCTGGCGCACGGCGCGGATATAGTCGCGTACAACGGCGTGCGCAGGGTGTTCGTCATAGCGCTGGAGGTCCTCCTTTGAATCAAAGGTGGAAATCAGCGCAAGCTCATGTATCCTCTCGCCCGTACCGTAGGCGCAGCCGACTTCCCACGAACGGATGAAATCGATCTTCGACGGAAGCTCGAGCAGCATCTCTTTGGCCTTTTGAACCGCTTCCGGGTCCGCGATTTTGAACAATACGACGTGCCTAATCATAGCCTTATCCCCCTAAGCTGTACTTATTTGTTCCATTGTATCAAATCTGTTTGTTTTTGCAAACGCCCCCGGCGCCTCTGATTTCATGTTTTAGGGCTTGCCAATCATTTTGGAATATTATAGTATAATTGAATACGGTACGATTATATAAAACTATATCAGATTAAACCTGACAGCATATTGTCATATTCATCTTTTCTTAGTCCACGGCGTTAAAGCAGTCCGCCCAGATTTTTTAGCAAGGGAGATGTTAACATGTCCGAGAATATTCGTCAAATCGCGATGCGTATCAGCGAAGCAAGGAATATCTGCGGATACTCCGTAGAAACCATGGCCCAGTCCATAGGCATATCCGCCGAGGAGTACAGGCGCTATGAAAGCGGCGACTACGATATTCCTATCAGCGTACTGTGCGAGATCGCTTTGAAATGCAAAGTCGAGGTTACCGCTCTCATCACCGGGGAAGAACCAAAACTGCACGCATACACGCTCACGCGCAGCGGCAAGGGCGTCCCCGTGGCGCGCAATAAAAACTATAATTACTTCAACCTGGCACACCAATTCCTCCAAAAGAGGATCGAGCCGTTCCTGGTCACGGTTGAGCCAAAAGCGGAGCATACGCCCATCAGCCTGAATTCGCATCCCGGCCAGGAATTTGACTACATACTGGAAGGCTCGGTCGTGGTGTCCATCAACCACAAAGAACTTACTCTGTACGAAGGAGATTCCATATACTTTGATTCGTCGTATCCGCACGGGATACGCGCCGACGGCGATAAAACGGCAAAATTCATCGCCATCGTCATAACCTAGGAAAGCGGGAGAATACCGATGCCATCATTATTGGAAAAATATATTGATACCAGATTTGATACCTACGAGGATTTTTTTGAGAATTATACCGTCCGCATACCGGAGCGTTTCAATTTTGCCTACGATATCGTGGACGAATGGGCCAAATTAGCGCCTGATAAGCTTGCCATGGTATGGTGCAATGACCACGGGCAGGAAAAAATGCTTACTTTTGCCGATATGAAACGTTTATCGGACAAAGCAGCGAATATATTCCGAGGCATGGGCATCTCCAAAGGCGATGCTGTTATGCTGATATTAAAGCGCCGTTACCATTTCTGGTACTGCGCCCTGGGGCTTTCCAAGCTCGGGGCAATCACCGTACCTGCCAGCCACCTGCTCACCCAGAAAGACATCGTCTACCGCAACAACGCCGCAAATATAAAGATGATCATCACCGTGAATGAAGCCGAGATCATATCGGGCATACGGGCCGCACTGCCCGAATCCCCAACCGTAAGCCAAGTAATGGTGACAGACGCGCCGGAGCCGGGCTTTACGTATCTCGAAAAAGAAATGGAAAAAGCAAGCGCGGACTTTGAGCGTCCGACAGGTGACGGCCTGCCGGACAACAGCGATCCGTTCCTGTTCTATTTTACTTCGGGTACGACCGGCATGCCCAAAATCGCGATGCACAGCTTCACCTATCCGCTCGGGCATATCTACACCGCAAAATTCTGGCACATGTGCGAAGACAACGACCTGCATCTGACCGTAGCCGATACAGGATGGGCCAAATGCGGCTGGGGCAAGATGTTCGGCCAGTGGTTCGTGGGCGCGGCGCAGTTCATCTACGACATGGACAAGTTCGTTCCGCGCAGGCTTGCCGAAATGGTTGCCAAATACCGCGTGAACAGCTTCTGCGCGCCGCCGACGGTTTACCGCTTCCTCATCCGTGAAGACCTTACCGACCTTGACTTCTCGGCGCTGAAATACTGCACCACAGCGGGCGAGCCTCTGAATCCCGAGGTGATGCGCCAGTTCAAAAAACTCACCGGCATCACCATCCGCGAAGGGTACGGCCAGACCGAGACGACGCCCATCATCGCAACGTTTCCCTGGGTTGAACCGGTCCTCGGCTCTCTGGGAAAACCGGCTCCCGGGTATAACATCACCCTGCTGGACGATGACGGCGCGCCCTGCGAGGTGGGCGACGTAGGCGAAATCGTGATCAATACGGATATTAACACGCCCGTGGGACTGTTCTACGGATACTATGATAACGAAGAAGCAACAAACGATGTCTGGTACGACGGCCAGTACCATACCGGCGATACCGCCTGGGTCGATGAGGAAGGGTACTACTGGTTCGTGGGGCGTACGGACGACCTGATCAAAAGCTCGGGCTACCGCATCGGCCCCTTTGAAGTCGAAAGCGCGCTCATTGAGCACCCTGCCGTGCTCGAATGCGCCATATCCGCCGTGCCCGACCCGGTACGCGGGAACATCGTCAAGGCGACGGTCGTGCTCACGCGCGGGTATGCCCCCAGCGACGCGCTCGTCACAGAATTGCAGGAGCACGTCAAAACCGTAACCGCGCCCTATAAATACCCGCGGATCATCGAGTTTGTGGACGAGCTTCCCAAGACGGTCAGCGGCAAGATCAAACGCAAGGAGATCCGCGAACGCGACGCAAATAAATAAGAATCCGGCGATTTTTAGCTGGTTCCGGCGCAAAAAATTGAGCCCGGCTCGAGCCGGGCTCAATTTTTTGATTGCACTAATCCTTGATAACGACGACGAACATTTCCATAGGCTCGTCGCACCTGTTTTCGATCCAGTGCCCCGCGCCCTTGCCGGTTACGGTCACGTCGCCGGGCCGCAGCGTGCGGATGGTCCCGTTGTCGTCGGTTACCGCTTCGCCCCTGAGGATATAGTATATTTCGGTTTCGTCGTCATGCGTATGCCAGCCGATCGAGCATCCTTTTTCAAGCGTCAGAATCGAGTACAAGCGGCACTTTGCGGGCTGCTCCTCCTCGGGGAACATCCGTAAAAGCTTAATCGTACCGTTTCCGTCCCGGATACGTTCGCGCGTATAGGTCGTCATGTCTTCTTTTGCCACGTACATGCCGCATTCTCCTTTCAAGACCCTTTTAAGTTAGTTTTCCACACGGAGGCACCCAACAATCCCGCTGACTACCGGCAGCTCTTCAATCTCCCTGAGCGCCGCCGCAAACGCCTTCTCTCGCGATTTGTGCGTAATGAACACCAGATGCGCCGAAGCGTTTGAATCCTGCTCCTTTTGTATTACCGAAGCGAGGCTCACCTGGTGCTGTCCGAAAACGCCCGCGATACGCGCCAGTACGCCGGGCTTATCAGCCACCTTCATGTGCACATAAAACTCGCTCTCCCAGTCGTCCTCAAACCCGATTCCGGCGCCGTTTGCATCCAGCAACGGATAGCGGTGCTCCTGCGCCGTGCACGCGATGAGGATGTCCGATACCATCGCGCTGGCGGTAGGCAGGCTGCCCGCGCCGCGGCCGTAGAGCATGATGTCGTCCACGTTCTGGCCGTGTATGAACACGGCATTGAACGATCCGCGGACCGACGCGAGCGGGTGCTCAACAGGCACCATTGTCGGATGCACGCGCACCTCGATTTTATTATCCTTCATCTTGGCTATGGCCAGCAGCTTGATGGCACAGCCCAGTTCTTTAGCATAACTGATATCCTGTTTCGTCACCTTTGTAATGCCTTCACGGTATACCCTTTCAATGGGCACGCGGGTGTGGAAGGCGAGCGAAGCCAGTATCGAGATCTTATACATCGCATCAAAGCCCTCGACATCCGCCGTGGGATCGAACTCGGCAAAGCCCTTGGCCTGCGCCTCTTTGAGCACGTCGTCAAATTCACGGCCTTCCTCGGACATTGCGGTCAGGATATAGTTGGTCGTGCCGTTGATGATGCCCATGATGCTCTCTATATTGTTCCCCTGCATCGAATGTGTCAGGGTGCGGATAACAGGAATGCCGCCGGCAACCGTCGCCTCAAAATACAAGCCTGCGTTGTTTTCATGCGCGACTTTTTCCATGCTGTCCCAGTGCTTTGCGAACACCTCTTTGTTCGACGTCACCACCGAACGCCCGGAATTCAGCGCTGCCAGTATAAACGTACGCGCAGGCTCCTCTCCGCCCATGCACTCGGCTATGACCGATATTTCGCCGTCGGCCAGCACATCCTCGATGCTCGTGGTAAAAATGGATTTATCCTCTGCAATGTTGGTATTCGGCTCATCCAGCGCCTTGACAAGCACTTTTCCCACGCTGATGTCCACATCTTCACGCTGGGCAATCTCGTCATGCATGCCCGTGATGATTTTATAGATACCTGATCCAACCGTGCCAAACCCTAAAAGGCCAATCTTAACCTTCCTTTTCGCCAATGTGTTTCCCTCCAGACTCTGCTTTATAATACAAATTATCCACCGTAACCGCCGGAAACCTACGCATGCACCCTGTTTTTCTCATACAGGATGCGCAGCCCCTCCAGCGTCAGCAACGGGTTGATTTCTTCAATAACATCTGTTTCAGTCGAAATAAGCCGGGCGAGACCGCCCGTCGCTATCACGCGCGCGTTCCTTTGAGGCAGCTCCTTCTTGATCTTCCTTACAAGGTACTCCACCTGCCCCACGTACCCGTAGATAATGCCCGACTGCATGCAGGTAACCGTGTTTCGCGCGATCACGCCCGGCGGCTTGACCAGCTCTACGCGCGGCAGTTTGGCCGCGCAGCGCACGAGCGCTTCGCTGGAAATCTTCAGGCCGGGGCAGATCGCGCCCCCGAGAAAATCGCCTTTGCCCGATATCACGCTGAACGTCGTCGCCGTACCGAAATCGATGGTGATGCATGGCCCGCCGTACAACTCGTATGCCGCGACGGCGTTCACGATCCTGTCCGCGCCCAGTTCGCGCGGGTTGTCATAGCGGATATTCATCCCCGTTTTAATGCCCGGGTCGACGAACAGCGGTTCGTGGTTGAAGTAATACCTGCACATATGCTCCAGGGTATAATTGATGGATGGAATCACCGATGCTATGATGATCCCTTCCACTTCCCTGATGTCTTTATTATAGAAATCAAAGAACGATTTGGTTAAAACGCCCAATTCGTCCGCAGTTCTTTCCAGGTCCGTGTCCACGCGCCACGAATTTACCAGTTCCTTGTCCAAATACAGGCCAAACTTTATATTGGTATTGCCAACATCCATTACAAGAACCATTTTGTCCTCCGTCAACCGGTTTTATCAAGGCTCCGGCCGGGATATGCCCGGGATACGGCCTTGTATACGGCAATTGTTATGATGACCGCGGCAATTAACTCCAGCGAACCGTTGGCAAGCCCGATTCCGGCCAGTGCGCCCAAAGACTCCGACGGTTTCAGCCCCATCACAGATGCGAACTTGTCCGCGTACCGCAGATAGATCGCGGACAGAACCAGTAGCGTGTTGGCCAGCGTGCCCGCGGCTGCGCCCAGAGCCGCAGCCAGCACGTCGCCGCCGTTCGTGCGGTGAAACAGCCGCCGGCCAAGCCTATACGCGAAGTATGCCGCAAGCGGTATGCACAGGCGCGGAAGCACCGCGACAACCGGGTCAAGGAAAATCGGCGAAAGCGGCATGGGCGTGGCCATTGCCGCCCACATGCTGGACAACCCGAACACCAGGCCCAGAAAAAGCCCGACTATAGGTCCTTCCAGTACCGCTCCGATAACAACGGGTATGTGGATAATAGCGATCCCTGCCGGCGGGACAGGTATAATCCCAAGGTCGGTCAGGTTCAGAATCAGACAAACAGCGGCCAGCATGGCCGCAACAGTGATACGCCGCGTTTTTTCGTTTTTCATTTTTCCTCCGTTCAGGTTCCGGTTACGGATACCTGACAAACTTATGTTTTGTGATAGCACCAAAAACGTCCGATTCCTGCGGATATCGGCTACCATGCATTATATCAGCACTTCCATGCGTTTGTAAATGCCGTTTGTCCCAATAATAACCATACGCCACCAGCCCGGGGACACGTTTTGGGTCCTCACCGAACACAGCTTTGAATGCTTCCTTCACCTCTAAAAACAGGCCGTAGCGCCCATTGTATTGGGCCGGAGGTTCAATTGATCATGATAATCACATAATTGAGTATGTTGGCAAACACCAGCCATATCAGATACGGTACAAGGCACCATCCACAAAGCGCATCCTTTTGCGCTACGGCCCGCAGCAGAATGACGGTTTCAATGACCAGCGCCAGAAGTATCGCAAAGGCCAGCACCGGCTGCTGCATCTGGAAAAACGCAAAAGTCCATAAAACGTTGAGCAAACCGCCCGCTCCATACAAAATCCAAATGCTTTTTTTAACTGTGCCGTCAAGGGTCAGGAGCCGCACCAGGGACACCGCGATCAAAACGTAAACGAGCGTCCATACAATGGGAAAGGCCATATCGGGCGGCTGAAACGCGGGTTTGGCGAGCGCGTGGTACCACTTTGTCTGTGTGTCTGTAAACAGAAATCCCAGCACCGCAACGGCAGCGACAGCCAGAACAGCGCTTCCTGTCCCTATCATTTTCTTATATGGCTTATTCTCCATTTTTTTCATTATTCGGCCACCTCTTATCTGTTTAAATTTCCATGTTTATACATATGGCGTACCTTTCCCTGTATAGTACTCCCTATTGCAAGGTTGTCCGTTTTTGTCACAGATAATAACGGCGGTATCATTCCCGCCGCCATTATCCAGCATGTAACTATTCTTTTAGCAGACACCACAGCCCTTGTTGCCGATGCCGCCGAAGCCGAATCCATTGCCGCAGCAGCAGAGCAGGATCAGGATAATGAAGATGCAGCTACTGTCAAAGCCGTTGTTGCACCCGTCATTGCATCCATTGTTGAATCCGTTGCAGCAGCACAGCAGGATTATAATCCAAATCCAACTGAAATTGTTATCGCAACCGTTTCCGCCGAAACATCCACCCATTTTATTTCCTCCTTCTTCTTGGCTGACTTCGCCGAAAGTACAGTTCATAATACGCCCGATGCGCTGAAGGTGTGCGTGATATGAAAAGAAGAAATTTTCGTTATTTTTTCCGGTTGTTCTCCATCGGATAAAAATCTTGACAACAAAACAGGTTTTGATATGATGGTATGTAATCGAATATGGCTGCAATGAAGGAAATGAGTAGTCAAAACGGCCGGCACAGCGACCCGGGGACGGTTTGAGCCCGGGACGGCCGCTTGATGAACGGCAGTCCGGAGCGATGCTACTATCAACAAGCAGGGCGCGTTTTTCGTATCGCGCCAAAAAGGGTGGAACCGCGAATCAACCTTTCGTCCCTTTATAAGGGCGGAAGGTTTTATTGGTTGGAGAATTACAATTGTTGGAGGGAATACAGATGGCAGAAAAGACTATGGATAAAATCGTCGCGCTTTCTAAGGGCCGCGGGTTTGTTTTTGCGGGTTCGGAAATCTACGGCGGGCTTGCCAACACCTGGGACTACGGCCCCATCGGCGTTGAGCTTAAAAACAATGTGAAAAGGGCCTGGTGGCGCAAATTCGTGCAGGAATCGCCCTATAACGTCGGGCTGGACGCCGCCATCCTCATGAACCCCCAGGCCTGGGTCGCTTCGGGACATGTCGGCGGGTTTGCCGATCCGCTGATGGACTGCAAGGAGTGCAAGTCGCGCTTCAGGGCCGATAAGCTTATCGAAGACTATCTGGCTTCAAAAGGGAAACCCGCCGATACGGCCGGATGGGACACAAAGCAGATGGAAGGCTTCATCACGGCCGAGCAGGTTCCCTGCCCGGACTGCGGAAAGCACAATTTTACCTCCATACGCCAGTTCAACCTGATGTTCAAAACGTTCCAGGGCGTGACCGAAGACTCGCAGTCGCAAATCTACCTGCGTCCCGAGACTGCGCAGGGCATTTTTGTGAACTACAGGAACGTGCTCAGAACAACGCGCAAAAAAATCCCGTTCGGCATCGGCCAGATCGGCAAGTCCTTCCGCAACGAAATCACGCCCGGCAACTTCACATTCCGCACGCGCGAGTTCGAGCAGATGGAACTCGAGTTCTTCTGCAAGCCGGGCGAGGACCTCGAGTGGTTCGCCTACTGGAAGGATTTCTGCTTCAACTGGCTGCTCTCCCTAGGCATGCGGCGCGAAAACCTGCGCATGCGCGACCATTCTCCCGAGGAGCTTTCGCACTACTCCAACGCCACGACGGATATCGAGTTCCTGTTCCCCTTCGGGTGGGGCGAGCTGTGGGGAATCGCCGACCGCACCGATTTTGACCTGAAACAGCATGCCGCGCACTCGGGAGAAAACTTTGATTATCTCGATCCCGTTACAAACGAAAAATACATCGCCTACTGCGTCGAACCGTCGCTGGGCGCCGACCGTGTGACGCTCGCGTTTTTATGCGACGCATACGACGAAGAAACGCTGGAAGGCGGGGACACGCGCATTGTCCTGCGCTTCCATCCGGCGCTCGCGCCCTTCAAGGCCGCGGTACTCCCTCTGCAAAAGAAACTGGGAGAAACCGCCACCAAAATATATCATGATCTGCTCAAGCGGTTCATGGTCGACTATGACGAAACAGGCTCCATCGGCAAACGCTACCGCAGGCAGGACGAAATCGGTACGCCATACTGTATCACGATAGATTTCGATACGCTGGAAAACGGCACTGTTACCGTGCGTGAGCGCGACAGCATGCAGCAGATCCGCCTGCATACCAGCGAGCTTACAAAGTTTCTAGATGAAAAAGTCGATTTTTAGGCTATGTTCATAACACCGCTTAGGCGTTGTCTAAGCGGTGTTGTATCAGCATTGTGATTCCTGAAGCCCTGTATTTATCTCACTTGACAATCTTCCATGCATACGATTATAATCTATACAATATATAGATTCAGGTGCCCATACGGGAGAATAGGGAACCGGGTGCGATTCCCGGACGGACCCGCCACTGTGATGTTGAGCCGCTGTCATACCACTCCGGTCTTTTAGGGGGAAGGGACAGGCGGGCGATGAAGCAGAGTCAGGAGACCTGCCTGATATCGATGTGGCCAAGCGTATTGGCCGGTGAGGAGACGGTAAATCCACGCCTTTGATAGGTTGTGGATTTTTTCTTTTATTTAAGGGGGCGGAACATATTAAGGCGGCGCTGTTGGAGGGAATACAAAAAATGAAAATAGCAGATATTCCGATGCCGGAATGCCGGGACGGGGACGTGCTAGTCAGGGTCACGGCCTGCGGCATATGCCGTACCGATATGAAGGCATACCGCACTGGCCACCGTGATTTGCTGCTACCGCGGGTGCTGGGACACGAAATAGCGGGCGTGGTCGCCCGAACCGGCAGTGCGGTAACCTGCGCAAAGCCCGGGGACAGGGTACAGGTCGCCCCCGGCCTCCCCTGCGGCGCGTGTACCCATTGCCGCACGCAAATGCATCATCTATGCGGCGGGATCCAAATCATGGGGTTTCACTATGACGGCGGCTTTGCCGAATATGTGCTGGTCCCTAAAAACGGTGTGGAAAACGGCGTCCTGAACAAAATTCCGGAGACGTTATCATTTTATGAAGCCGTATTGACGGAACCTTTGGCCTGCTGCGTCAACATGCAGGAAACGGCCGGAATCGGGCAGGGCGATACCGTGGTCATCTTCGGAGCCGGTCCGCTGGGTATCCTCAGCGCCAAACTGGCCCGCCAAAGGAGAGCCGCACGCATCATACTTGTTGAAAAGAAAAAAGCAAGAATCGAGGCTGCCACGGATACATTTGACAGTTTTATCAATTCCGGGCAGGAGGATGCCGTCAGCACAATCCATGCATTGACAAACGGTAAGGGGGCGGACGCGGCCATCCCCTGCTGCCCCGATCCTCAGGCCTTTGCGGACAGCCTGTCCGTTCTTGCAAAAAGAGGGCGGCTTTGTTTCTTCAGCGGGCTTGCGGCGGACTTGCCGGTTCCAATGCCCGTTCTGAATCTGATTCATTACAAGGAATTAGCGGTTTTCGGCGCATACGGCTGTTCGTCCCTGCACAACCGGACCGCCCTTAATCTTCTGGCATCCGGCAACATTCAAGTGAAGGATATGACAACGCGCATCCTTCCACTCACATCTCTTGTACAGGGGCTTGAAATGGCCGCCAGCCGGAAAGAGACCAATATCATTATCGACCCGACACTGTAAATGAAGGAGGAGCTTATCGTGAGCGTAAACACCATGGATATGAGAGAATTCGGAGCGGGAATCACACGCTTGATCGGCAAACAGAACATGTCACGCGAGATAGCCAAGGCGATGTTCGTGCAGGTTCTGATGAACCAACAGCCGGACCTGCAGCAGGGCGCATTTTTATCGGCGCTGACGGCAAAAGGCGAAACAGCCGAGGAAATTGCCGGAAGCTGGGAAGCGATCTACGAGCTGGATACCGTAAAAGCCGTCCCTGACGTCCCCGGGGAGACAGTGGAAAACAGCGGGACCGGGATGGATACCTTCAAAACCTTCAACATCAGCACGGCCGCTTCAATCATAGCGGCCGCGGCAGGCGTCACCATGGCCAGGCACGGGGCGCGGGCGATCACTTCGGCCTGCGGGACCATTGATGTATTGGAAGAATTGGGCGTGGACGTTGAATGCGAGCCGGAAACCGTGAAGGAAAGCATCGAAAAAGCCGGCATCGGCGTCTTTAACGGCATGAGCCCCAAGGTGCATCCGCAGGCTCTGGGCCGTATCCTGTCCCAGATTGCCTTCGGCACAACGCTCAACATCGCGGCTTCTCTGGCAAATCCCGCCGCCCCCCGGTACGCCGTCCGCGGCGTGTATGACAAAGCGCTCGTGGAACCGGTAGCAGAGGTTATGAAAGAAATTGGTTTCAGGCGTGCGCTGGTCATATTCGGCTCGGACGGAAGCAATACCAAAGGGATGGACGAGGCTTCGACGATCGGCGAAACCTATGTGGCTGAACTCAAGGAAAGCGGCGGTATCGTCAAATACACCCTAACGCCCGAAGAATTCGGGATTGCCCGGCCGGACAAATCGGAACTCAGCCCCACGCAGGACCGCAGGGCCGAGGCGCTGCGGCTTTTGTCCATACTTTCCGGCAAGGGAAGCGCCGCATGCACCGACATCGTTTGCCTGAATGCCGGTTTGATCCTGTATTTGATGAATAAGTCCAGCAGCATAAAGGAAGGGTTCATGCAGGCCAGGGAAATCGTGAACAGTGCAAAAGCCATCGGCAAGCTCAGGGAATGGGTTAAAGTCCAGAACACAGACCCCGCGGCAGGAATTAGTAAGCTGGACAGCCTTCTGGCAATGATCTGAGAATCCGGGGTGTAATATGAAACTGTATGCGTTGAAATGTACGCAGGGGTATCTGCGGAAAACGGAAACCGGCTGCCAGAGCGTCAAACTCGAAAAAGCAACGGTCGTCGACGCATCCGGCCTGCAACGGATGGAAGCCTTTGCGAACACCGCCAAAGAAGCTGGTTATACGGATGTCTGCCTCATTGAACTCATCGTAACGGAAGGTAATACAATTAAAGTGTTCTGATTACAAATCCGCCAAAGCATATATGCTTTGGCGGATTTCGATTCATTTAGGCTGAGAGAGTATATCCAGCGCCTGCGCGAACACCTGCGCGCTGCCCGTAAAACGCAACCGCACCCCTTCTTCCAGATACTCTTTTTCGCTCACCTTGGCGTGGTTGTGGATATGGTGCTCCACGTCGGCCCTGTTGTAAGGCACGGTAAGCTCGTACCTGCGCTGCCTTGCGAACAGGGTCTCCTCCATGCGCTGCAGGAGCACGTCGAGGCCTTTTTTATGCATGGCCGAAATCAATACGCTTTGCCCGTTCTCTTTGGGTATGAAAGCGTCGCGCACCCCGTCCATCTTGTTGTATACCGTGATCACCGGCGTATCCGCGACATTCAGGCTTTGGAGCACCTCCTGCGCCACGTGCGTCTGCGCCTCCCAATGCGGGGATGACGCATCCACGACATGCAGTATCAACTGCGCATGCACCGCTTCTTCGAGCGTAGACCTGAACGCATCGACCAGATCGTGCGGCAGCTTATCGATAAACCCTACCGTGTCCGTTATCAACACGGGCTGTTCGTTCGGGAGCAGTATGCGCCTGGTAGCCGGGTCCAGCGTCGCGAACAGCTTATCTTCTACTAGTACGCCGCTGTCGCTGAGCGCGTTGAACAGCGTGCTCTTGCCCGCGTTCGTGTAACCGACCAGCGCAATGGTGGGAACCCCGTGTTTTTCCCTCCTGCTGCGCCTGAGCTGCCGCTGGTCCTTGACCTGTGCTATCTGGGCTTCCAGCTCATGGATGCGCCGCCGTATCCGCCGCCTGTCGATCTCCAGCTTCTTCTCGCCCGGTCCGCGCGTGCCGATGCCGCCGGTCTGCCTGGAAAACTGCAGCCCCATCCCCTGCAGCCGCGGGAGCCGGTATTTAAGCTGCGCCAGCTCGACCTGCATGCGCCCCTCACGGGACTGCGCACGGCCCGCAAATATGTCCAGGATAAGCGCGGTGCGGTCTATCACCTTCACACCCAGCGCCTCTTCCAGATTGCGTATCTGCGAGCCGGAAAGCTCGTCGTCCACAATGCACGCCGTGGCCTCGTAATCATGGCATATATGCATGAGCTCGGCTACTTTTCCCTTGCCGATATAGTACGCGGGGTCCACCTGCGCACGCGCCTGCGTTTGCGTGTATACCACCTGCGCCCCGGCTGTTCTCGCAAGCTCGGCAAGCTCCAAAAGGGAGTCCGCGCCGTGTTTATCCGCGTTCAGTCCGACCAGTACCGCGCGTTCCTCTTGAGGGGCCTTGAACACGGGTACATTGGCCTTCATCAGCGCGTCATCCGTTTCACGGATGCGCTTCATCAGCACTGTCAGCGGCAGTGCGTCCCAGGAAACGGCGGCATACGTCTCGATGCTCTCTCCGCCCGGCGCAATCAGCGCGGCCTGCAGGCCCGTAAACGCGCCGTCCTCGCCGATGCCTATCGCGCACATGGCGTCCAAACGGCTGGTCTTGAGCGTATTGATATCTATCCCCGAAAGCTCAGCCGTTCCCTTGGGATGCGTGTGGATGCACCGCACGCCCGACAGCCGCGTTTCCCTCCGCAGCAGGGAAAGCTGCGGAAACCGGACGGTAGCCGCATCCCCCACCGAAACGTCCAGTACCGACCCGTCCCGCCCCAGTGAAACGGCAATCTCTCTTTTGAGCAAATGGCTGACCTCTATCAGTTCGCCGGCCAGCTCTTTCGTTATGAAAGCATCGCGCCCCACGCGCATGCCGTATATCGCGTCCAGCCTTTTGAGCATGCTTTCCCGTATGTTTGCCGTGTTTCCGTTGACCAAACCGTATCCTCCAAAAAATCAGCTTTTTTCTTTATATGGTATACCTATCGGCATGTGAAGACAAGAGGCGCTTCCCTTGAATCCACTTGAACAATCATATATTTTCCATTATGATGGGTTTCATAGAACAACCGTATTTTCTTAATCTGAAAGGAGAAAAACATGAATAAAGAACTTGCCATTCTCATGAATGAACAGATTCAAAAGGAATTCTATTCGGCATATCTGTATCTTTCCATGTCCGTTTACCTGGAAAAGGAAAACCTGAAGGGGTTTGCCCACTGGTACCGCGTCCAGGCGCAGGAAGAGCGCGACCACGCCCTGATCTTTATGTATTATATGCAAAACGTGGGCGAGGACATCGAGCTTCTGGCCATCGATAAGCCGGACAACGATTTTGCGTCCGTATCCGACATCCTGGAGCGCACCCTGAAGCACGAGCTCTTTGTCACCTCCCTCATTCATAATATGATGAGCGTTGCGGTTGACACAAAAGACTTTGCCGCGCAAAGTCTTTTGCAGTGGTTTGTGGATGAGCAAGTGGAGGAGGAAGATAACGCAAGGAACAACATCGCGCAGCTCAAGCTTTCGGGCATGAACTTCCTGTTCAACATGGACCAGCAGATGGGTACGCGGGTGTACGCCCCCAGCGCAAAAATTACGCAAATGGCGGCAAAATAAATGAAGGAGCAATATGCTATGCCGTCCACATTCTCCTCGGTATCCATTGTCGGTCTCGGCCTTATCGGCGGCTCGCTGGCGAAATCGATCAAACAGTTTTTCCCCGAAACCAGAATTATCGGCGTAAACAGAAGCGATGCCGCGCTCCATTCCGCAGTTTCGGAAGGCATCATTGACATTGCCGTCAATGCGGGGAGCGCCGATTATGCCTGCATGGCGGACGCGGAGCTGATCATCCTATGCACGCCCGTCGATACCGCTTTGACCTGGATGACCGCACTTGCGCGGCATCTGAAGGAGGGTACAGTCATTACGGATGCGTGCAGCACCAAATCCGCGCTTCTGGAACGCGCGCGCGTCCTGAAGCAAGAACGCCCGGATTTCTGCTTCATAGGCGGACATCCAATGGCAGGCAGCGAGAAAAAGGGGTATGCGGCCTCCAGCGCGCACCTTCTGGAAAACGCGGTATACCTCCTGTGCCCGTTGCTTGATGACGTCCGCCATATATCTGCCCTGGAACGGCTCAGCGCATTCATACGGGCATTGGGCGCCCTGCCGCTTACCGTTGCGGCCCCGGACCACGACTTCTATATGGCCGCAATCAGCCACCTTCCCCACGTTGCCGCATCCGCGCTGGTGAACACCGCACACGCAAACGATAACGAACAGGGTATCCTGCGCGCACTGGCTGCGGGAGGATTCAAGGATATCACGCGTATTGCCTCCAGCCCGCCCGCATTATGGCGCAGCATCAGCATGAGCAACCGCCGCTGCCTGATGCGGCTGCTGCGCGAATACATGGATTCCCTGGAGACGTTTTACGACGCGCTGGAGCGGGAAGACAGCCCAACGATCGAGGACTTCTTCCTGCGCGCGCAGCAATACCGCGACTCATTTTCGACCGTGGATAAATCGATGTACGCGCTGCTGTATGAACTGTCCGTGGACGTCGAGGACAAGCCGGGCGTGGTCGCCGAAATCACCCGCCTTCTGGAAAGCGAAAAGATCAACATCAAAAACCTGTACATCGCGGAAAGCCGCGAGATGGAAAGCGGCTGCCTGCGTCTGGCCTTTTCGGGCCGCGCATCGCGCGACCGTGCGGCCGCCGTGCTCGAAGCTGCGGGCCACACCGTATTCTGCGACTACGATTGAGCGCTTTTTCAGACAAAAAATATCCCCCATGCGGGGGATATTTTTTGTCTGTTTATTTACGCTTAATTGGTCTTATTCTTCCTTCGCATCAGGCAAACCCCTGCAAATACCAGCGGTACCCCGAGGATGACTGCAAACAGAAGCATGTCATTTTCGCCGGTCACCGGCAAAGAGGGAGGTGTCTGTGTCGGTGTGGGCGATGCCTCCCCGAGAGGCGCGGTGTCTTCGGGTATTTCCACGGTTTCCGTCGGCGTTGCCGTCGGATCCGGCGTTATGGTCGGGTCAGGTGTTATCGTCGGATCAGGCGTCAGCGTCGGTGTCGGCGTGGGTTCGCCCAGCGGTGGAGTCTCTTCCGGAATCTCAATAGTTTGCGTTGGTGTCGTTGTCGGCTCCAGCGTCGGCGTAGGCGTCGGTTCCAGCGTCGGCGTAGGCGTCGGTTCCAGCGTCGGCGTAGGCGTCGGTTCCAG